>JBDSEA010000112.1:0-11052 GCA_039920305.1 Chitinophagales bacterium | reverse complement strand
AAATTTAAGTTATCAAAACCGAGATACTTTGTTTCATACTGATTTTCAAAATTATAAATTTGATTTAATAATTCCCTACTTCAAAGATACCTTTCAAAAAACTCTTCCTGTCTTAGTAAACATTATTGCTAAAAACAAGCTTAGTAATATAAGCTTTGCAATTCCCTTGAGCGATACTATTATTCAGATAACAATTAAAGCTGCTGATTACTTAATGGGTAAGTCAATAATTCCTGAGATGGAAATTGTTGGTTCAAATCCTGCAATGCTAATTAATTCTTTTTATAAAAATATTACTCCAACTTATCAACAACTTCAAACGGCAAGCGTGAGGTTAGATTCCTTTCAAAAAGTTAAAGCAGATTCAGAAGTTCTTAAATCTTTAACTAAAGAGATTTTGTCTATACAAATGGCTCAATTTAAGTTAATAAGGTATTATATTAATAGCGACAAAAGCTCAGAGCTAGGTTATATGTTATTGAGTCAAATTATATCTCAATATCAGGGAAATACTAATAACTCTTTACTTTTATTCGCTGATTCAATCTGTAATTATATTCAACATAACTCTTTTGCTTCCTATATAGGAAATGAACTTTGTAAAGCTATTGATATTAAGAGACAGAAAATTTCACTGATAGAAGCAATAGGATTTTCTGCGAAAGATAGTAGTGATAAAACAATTTCTCTCCGGGATTATAAAGGTAAGTACATTTTACTTGATTTTTGGGCATCCTGGTGTGGTCCCTGCCGTAAATCTTTTGCAGAACTTCGAATAATTTTATAAGAAATATCATAATAAAAATTTTGAAATTATTGGAATTTCTACAGATGATGATAGAAATAAGTGGATCAACGCACTCCGGTACGAAGGTTTGCCATGGCCCCAGGTAATAGATGATAAAGGAAAATTTATTTCTCATTCTTATGACATCACCTTAATCCCATTTAATTATTTGATTTCTTCAAATGGTAAGATCATTGCAGTAAATCTGCAGGGTGAAGATTTAGAAAACAAACTTTCGGAACTTCTCAAATAAATTATAGAACTCCAAATCTCAATTGACATGAACATAAATCTTTTGCTGTCTATGCCTGGCGGAATGGAATGGATTCTTATTTCATTGTTGGGTATTTTTTTTCTTTGGGCATTGATTGATGTTTTAAAAAGCGAGTTTAGAAATGGTACCACTAAGTTGATTTGGATTTTGATAGTGATTTTTTTTCCACTCTTAGGCCCACTTTTTTATTTCTTAATTGGGAAAGACAAAAGAGTCAAACACCGACCTTGACACGATTGTATTAAAATGTAATTTCAAAGTTTGAGATCCATGAACCATAAATCGAGCAAGTCAATCACGTATAACTTTTAAGGGCTTCCAAGAAACCCTTTCCCATTTTTCTTTCTCAAAAGGAGAGACATTGCGGGTGAGGAGCAAAAGAGCAGGGTTTTTGAAAGTCCCTTTAAATAAAAGATCAATCGGGAATTAAAAACGCCTTAACATAGTATTATGCAAATTAAATTTGCATCGCAGTTATGGGTGTTATTCATTTCCTTGAATGCTACTGCTTACTGCATTGATTCACCAAAAGTTTCATCAATTGATTCTGTTAAACTCTCGCCTTCTAAAATCAAGCCTTATACTGTCAATTGCATTGCTTCCTTCAGCTATTCCTCCTTTATCAACTCACCTGTTAGCTCAGTAAACGTAATTGCGCTTGAAGCAAATTGCTTCGCAACGTATCGTCAGAAACTTTTCAATTATGATATACTGCATACATTGCGCACAGAGTTCGGGTATCAGCATCTATTTGATTCCTTATGGATAAAAAGCAAAGACGCTTTGGTGCTTCAATCAACGTGGGTTAAGCAATCGAACAAAACTTTCAGGTGGACACATTCAATTCAGACCGTCACTCAATATGCTCACACATCTGTTCTGGCTTACAAGCCGGATGGGCTGCCGAAGCAAGTTGCTATCGCAGGATTTTTATCTCCGCTGACAATAGATGCCGGCAGCGGGATGAGTATCAGCTTTTGGAATACTTCATTCGTGAATTTCAATTTCGTAGCTGCTAAATTTATTTTTCGCAATCTCAAATATGATACACTCCAAATTCCTTTTGAGCTTTACAATTATTTTCCGATGGGTAAAAAGGAATTGATCGGTATTAACCTCGGATATAATCTACAAGTGAACATAAACAAAATGGTCTCGAAAGATTTGAACTGGCTTTGCTTCGGTTCAGCATTCGCAGGAGGTTTCAAAAATCAATTCGTGATGCTGGATATCGATAATCGGTTAACCTATCAATTTCTGAAGTACTGCAAAGTAAGTGTTGATCATCATCTCTTATTTAATCCTTTGTTCACAAAAAAACTACAATCTCTTCAGCAGATAATGCTTGGCGTTGGATTTTAGTTACTGCTTTCTCAGTCGATTATCACTTTCTTTTCCCATAAAAAATCACCATCATTCATGGTAATTAAATAAACTCCACTGCTAAACTTATTTAGTGTGAGTTGAAACTCATTTTTTCCCTTTTGCAACATCACTGCTTTTCTCATCATCAGTTTGCCACCGCAAGAAAATAAACTCAAGATGGCAGGCAGTTCATGTGATGTTTCTACCCTTACCCGGAATACATCCCTCGCAGGATTTGGATAAATAATCAATTCACTTTCAGAGCCACGAGGTTGCATATCTCCGGCACCATCCGCAATCAGCGTATCAGCAAACTTTGCTATGAATACATCGTACCCTCCGGCAAATGCAGTTTGAAAAGCACCCGGAGTGGCGATGCTGTCAGCACTTAGCGTTGAACTGCAGAGATAAAAGTTATTCTCATCATCCGTTCGAATGATCAATCCATACCCTCCTACCTGCTCTTCGCCGCTGCCACCGAAATAGGAGCTGTAAACCAGATTGCCGGATGAATCAAACTTTGCGAAATACGCATCTGATATACCCCCGAGTTTTGTCTGGTATGCATTTCCTGTTGCAATCCCACTGGAGCTATAGGTAGCGCCGGTAATAAAAATATCATTCTTGATATTTACGTCTATGCCCCTGGCGGTTTCAGATAGTGTATCCCCAAAATAGGTACCCCATATCCGGTGGCCCCCTGTATCGAACTTAATGAGGAAAGCTTCGAGCGTATTATACCCCGTGCTGTCCACACCGGGTGTACGGAATTGCTTCCATGTTCCGGCAGTGGCAATTCCGGTATCGCTTTGTGTAAAGCCGGTCATGCAAATGTTGCCGTCATGGTCTATCACACAATCTCTTCCGCGGTCTTCATAAGCGCCACCCACGTAAGTCCCCCAAATCGGGATTCCATCAGAAGAAAATTTTACGAGGAAGCCATCAAAAAAACCACCGAGTGATGAATGGAAGGTTCCCGAAGTAGCTATACCCGTGGTACTTAGCGCAGTTCCACTGACATAAATTTGATTTTGCCCATCAACAATAACATGATGCCCGCGGTCATCCTTATTTGCTCCGTAATAAGTTGACCAGATTGTGTTTCCTGTGGCCGTATCAAGTGCTGCAAGCACAATATCTCCGTTACCGGCATAGATGGTCTGGTATGCACCCGGTGTAGAGATGCTATCGGCGCTCAGTGAATAACCCGTGATGATCAGCCTTCCGGTATGATCAATCACCATTGACAGTATCTGATCCTTTTCTGAGCCTCCGAAGTACCGGCTCCATACAAGTGCACCATCAGGCGTAAATTTCGCGACAAGTCCATCTGACTCTGATCCTTCGATTGTTTTTTGCTCCGCCCCCGGCGTAGCTAATGCATCACTATAGGATTCACCACCCAGGTAAATATTGCTTTTCGCATCAATCGCAAGGCTCCATCCATAGTCAACATGGTCGCCACCGAAATAAGTTGCCCATTGCAATTGAAACGAGGGATTGAATTTTAGCAGGTACATATCATAGCTTCCGCCTCCGTAAGTGTTATCGTACGCTCCAGAAGTGGCGATGCTGGCATCAGACGCAGTGCGGCCGCATACGATGATATTTTTGTTCTCATCAAATTTCATGTCCTCAGAATAATCAGTGCTGTCACCGCCGAAATAAGTGCTGTAAGTAATTATGGGGTCAATGATGAAAGTATTACTGTGATCATACGCAGGTGCATGAAAGGAAACAATATTTCCTTTTTTCATGAGTGCGCCCTTGATTTTTTTACCGGTGCTGGCCATTATATATATCGGCGAGCTTTCCTCAACTATTCCAAGGGAAGATTTAAGATGAAGAGCATTATTTTCAGTGGACATTACTGCATTTCCTTCATATGATAATTGAATCAGCTCCGGATTTCCGCCGGGATGAATGATAAAAGAATATTCAATCGGTAAAATTTTATAACCTGGTTCATCAGCAATTTTAATTTCAAAGTCAATGAGAGGATAAATATTGCGGTAGGTAATCTTCCTGTAGTGCCGAACCCCTGTAATGTGCAGCACGGGGTTTTTACCGGAGTAGTAGTTCATTACATCTCCGGCAGCTTGCTCAGCAATGATGGAAGGATGAGGATTTGAATTCAAAAGCCGGATATCAGTTCTGCTCGCTTCATATTGAACATCATCACAAAGCCCGATTTCATGCTGAGGTATCTGACTACTAATATTTTTAGCGCGGGAATTATGAATATGCTTCGTTTTTGAAAATTCGTAGCTCCATGAATTTTCCTTCAGAATCATTTTAAAACCTCGGTAATAAAACATGAATTTCACATCATGGCGGAGGTTGCCCTCCTGATCAACTACCTGACCTTTGTTTTCTTTGAAAAAACTTTGAATTAACTGAACTGAAGGAATATTTTCTGCATATATATGTATTACCATAAAACCAGTAAATGCGAGAGAAAGTAAAATGGATTTCATACTAAGTTTATGTTCTATTAAAAATAATCGTGTGGTCTAATAAAAAAGTGCTGTATTCAAAGATACACGTTCGGGAAAAATTCCTCCAGCTATCACTAAAAATAAAATTACACGGGTAATAATCCTTTCACAGTCCGCGCATTAATATCTCCTTGCTGTCTTATTATCTCCCGTGCATTTTCAACCTGATTCCAGGTATTCCATAATAACACTCCACGAACTTTACTATTCTCAAGATAATAGATCACACCTTCCTGAAAAGGAACCTTCCAGTCTTCAACAATCTCATGACGTGAATCGAGTTCACCTACAGCCTCATAGCCCATATCAAAAAGATCACTGTAGAAGAATGGCAGATGCGTGAAGACTTCAGATGCACCTGCCATATTTTTTCCTGCATGTGCTCCCATCATCAAAGCATTATCCTCATGCTCTGCACGGAAACGCTTACCTAGTGCGGGAGCGTAATAATTTGCCACATCACCCGCTGCATAGATATCCGGCTGACTGGTTCTTAAAAATTCATCAGTGTCAATCCCGTTGCTCACTGCTATCCCGGCTTTCGATGTTAGGGAAACATCGGGCTTAATGCCGATTCCCGCTACTACCACATCTGCTTCCAGATTTTTACCGCTTTTTGTTTTGATGGTATATGCATCATTGATTTTTGAGATGGAAATCACTTCGTCATTATTCATGATGGTAACACCTTTTTCCTCAAAATAAGAATTTAAGAATTCAGCAAGGCCTTTGGGATAAACACGCGCGCCAATTGCAGCATCGGGAAATATCATGGTGACCTTATGATTATTCATTGCTAAAGCTGCAGCCACTTCTGATCCGATAAATCCTCCTCCTATGACTACAATATGCTTTGCCTTTTCAGATTTCCGCCTCAGAATTTTAAAGTCATTATAAGTGCGGTAATAAATAATGCCATCAGCATCAAACGGGAGAAGATTTACAGTTCCTCCTGTAGCTATCAGAAGTTTTTCATAAGAATATTTTTCATCACGGTCATCCTGCACCATTCGCTCAGATGGGTCAATATGTGTTACTGACCTCGACAATAACAGGGTGGCATTTTTCTCTTCCGTCTTCTTCCAGATTGATTCTTCCGCATCGCCCTTCCAAAGCGCTTTTGACAATGGTGGACGACTATAGGGAGGATAATCTTCCCTGCTTATGATGGCAATGGAATTCTTATCATCCACTGATCGGATTCCTTTCACAGCAGCATCGGCAGTCATACCTCCGCCGATGATCAGGTAATGGAAGTTTTGCATGTCTTTTATTTGATAAGACAAACTTACTCTCAAGCAGGATAGCTGTGAGCATTCATTGTAAAAAGGAATGTAGAATTAAAAAAAGAAGCTGCCTTATTTTAAGACAGCTTCAAATCTTCATTCCAAAAAACAATATTCAAGCATAAGATTCTTCCAGTACTGCCGGAGAGGTTTTACCGTTGGTTTCAAAGTCAAAATTCTCATCAACTTCAATCTCTTCTTCGGCTTTCTTAAGCTTTGGTAACAAGCCCCGGCGGCGCATGCGCACTTTCATTCCATAGGAAAGCAGATACATGCATGGCACAAGAATCAGTGTAAGAAAAGTGGAAAACGACAACCCAAAAATAATAGTCCACGAAAGCGGACCCCAGAACACTACGCTATCACCTCCAAAATAAATCTGCGGATTCAATTCAGTGAACAAGGTAACAAAGTTGATATTGAACCCCACTGCCAGGGGCACAAGACCAAGCATGGTCGCTGTGGCTGTAAGCAATACCGGAATCATCCTGATCTTTCCTGCCTGGATAATGGCATCGCGCGTCTTAAGCCCCCGCGCTTTAAGCTCATCTGTAAATTCCACCAGCAGAATTCCGTTTCTAACCACAATTCCCGCGAGACCTACAATCCCGAAACCTGTCATGATTGCCGATAAGGTCATTCTGAAAATTATGAACCCGAGAAATACACCGATGATGCTGAATAAAATTTCAGAGAGAATAATAAGTGGCTTGGAAAAAGAATTGAACTGGGTAACCAGGATCAAAAAGATGAGACACACTGAAATGATCAGCGATGTTCCCAGAAAGCTGATGGTTTCTTCCATGTCTTCCGAAGCACCGGTTTGGGAAATGGTGATTCCATCCGGTGTGGGATAGTTTGCCAAGGCAGTCGTAATAGATCCATTTACGGTGGGAGCAGTGTAACCACTCAGCAGATTTGAAGAAAGGGTAATCTCCCGCTTTAGGTTTTTCCTGATCACTCCTCCCAGGGTGTTATCATAAGAAACCGTGGCAACAGCGGATAAAGGAATTTGCTTCAACTGTCCGCTGCTGTTTCGGAATGTGATCTTCAGGTTCATTAGTCCATCAATATCCTTTCGTTGCTCCGGACTATAGCGCAGCATGATCGGAAACTCATCCTCCAGCTCACGAAACTTGGAAACTTCCCTCCCATAAACTGCAGTACGAATTTCATTCCCCACCTGCCAGGTGGAAATGCCTTCACGCTGGGCGCGCTCGCGATCCACATTGATCCTGATTTCGGGGTTGCTGAGGTCAGCATCGGATTTCAGGTTTTCAATTCCCGCAATCTGGAGTGAGTCAAGATAGTGTTTTACATTCGCAGTAGTTGCAGTAAGCTGCGCATAATCTTCACCTGCAATTTCAATATTGATATCCTTCCCTGTTGGCGGACCATTCTGTTCCTGTGCAACAGAAACTTCAACACCGGGCATTGCTTTTACTGCTTTGCGGATGTTATCCATATAGGTTCTGGTAGATTGGCCGTTTCGGAATTTATATTCTTTGAAAGCTACAGTTACTTTTCCGCGGTTAGGCGTTGCATTGCCGCCGCCAAATTGATCTTCAGAGGCACCGATGGCAACATTGGAAAGAACGGCATCAACAATCGGATTGTCCCTGCCCACAACTTCGAAAACCTTGTTTTCCACAATGCGGGTAACCGAATCCGTAACCTTAACATCAGTTCCCACCGGTGTTTTCACATACACCATGATGGAATTAGGATCACCGGAAGGAAAAAGCTCAAACGGGGGTGAGGCAACAAAAATCAGAACGATCGTCATGATAAATAAAACAACTGTTCCCGAGAGCATTAGCCATGGTCGCATTACAGAACGCCGCTTTCCGAACAGCCTGAAATGGCCCTTTGCAAGTGACCATGTAAGTACGCGCTCATAGCCCCGCTGTAATTTCGGTATCATATTCTTCTGGAAACCTGCAATCATTCCTGACAACACATATTTATTCAATAATACCAGGAGCAGTAAAAAGATAGTAAAGTTTCCCATGCCCGTGCTGCCTGCGGCATAAAATATTACAGCAAAGAACAAAAAGATACCGATGGTGATAAAAAGCCCCCGGTTCGATTTTTTGCGAACACCGTTCTCGCTTCCGGAAACGGGCTTATGCTTCATGAAGGCAACGGCAAATACCGGGTTGAGCAGGTATGCTACCAGGAGAGAGGCAAATAAGATAATGATGATCGTTACCGGAAGGTAATGCATGAACTGGCCAATAATTCCGGGCCAGAAGATGAGGGGAAAAAAAGGACTTAATGTGGTAAGAGTGCCGGCGAGAACGGGAATAAATACCTCGCCTGCCGCATACTTTGCCGCTGTTTTAATGGGCAGCCCGGTTTTGGTGAAAATGCGCCAGGTATTTTCAATGACCACGATGGCGTCATCCACTACAATCCCGAGCGAAAACAGCAGGGCAAACATAACCATCATATTGAGTGTAAAACCAATGGTTGGCAGAAACATAAAAGCAATGAATACAGATAGCGGAACTGATAACCCTACAAAAATTGCATTGGTGGTACCCATAAAAAACATGAGCACAAGCGTTACCAATATGAACCCGATGATGATGGTATTCAGCAGATCGGTAAGTGTGCTTCTGGTTTGTGTCGAAAGATCATTGGTTATTGAAATTTTTAGCTGAGAAGGAAAGCGGTGTTTTTGCATATCCACCACAATGTCACGGACTTTATCAGAAGTTGCAATCAGGTTCTGACCGGCTCGCTTGATTACATTCACAGAGATCACATTTTTTCCCTCAAGTCGTGCATAGCTATCTTTTTCCTTAAAGCCATCGGTTACTGTTGCAATATCCTTGAGGTAAATAGATTCACCGTTCGCATTTTGCACGATGAGGTTTTCAATTTCACTTGCATTGGAAAACTCCCCGCTCACCTTAATGCCGCGCTTCATATTGTTCATGGGAATTTCACCGCCTGAAATAATCAGGTTTTCCTGGGCGATGGCATTATTGATATCGCCCATTGAAATTTTTGCAATTCCCATTTTATACATATCTGCATCCACCTGAATTTCACGCTCAGGCGATCCAACAATCTCAACTTTTGAGACAGCAGCTAAATCTTCAATGCGATCCTTCAGATCATCAGCATATTTTTTCAGCTTTTCCAGTTCATAATCACCTGAAAGGTTGATGTTGAGCATGGGTATTTCAGAGAAATCAATATCATCCACCTGAGGATCGCCGTACGTTGAAAGATCAGTAGGGAGATCACGCTTGGCTTTGTCTACCGCATTTTTGACCTTTTGCTTTGCATCCGTCACCGTCACTCCTGAATTGAATTCTACGATGATGCTTGAAAAATCCTGAACAGAGTTGCTTGTGATCCGCTTCACCCCCGAAACTGATTTTATCTCCTTTTCGATATGGCGTGTTATCAAATTCTCCATATCAGTAGGAGAAGTGCCGGGATAAAGGGTACTTACCACAATATTCGGAATAACAATATCCGGAAATTGCTCCTTGGGCAATGCGATATAGGTTGAAATGCCAAGTGCAGCAATGATGATGGTAAGAATGAAAATACTAGTGCGGTTATTGATTGCCCAGCTTGTTGGCTTAAATTCTTTAGCGTGCTTCATGGTTAAAGATGAATGAAAAATGATGATGATCTGCAGGATCGCATTATATAAAATGGAGAAAGTTTAGTTATAAATCATTATTGTTATCATTTTTCATTTCACCGCTACCTGTGATTCTATTTCCAGCGGCTGTCCGCTGCTGAGATCCTGGTACCCAACGGTGATCACCCTGTCTCCTGCTTTTAATCCATTCATTACTTCCATTTGATCCCCATAGGTGAGGCCAGGAGATATTGCCTGGCGCTGTGCAACTGTTTTTCCATTCTGGCTTGCTGCGACAAAAACAAACTTTCCTTCTTCAGTGCTCTGAACGGTGTTTACCGGCACCATGAGTGCCTGCTGATTTGAATAATCACGGATCTTAAGAACAGCAATCATGTTGGGGTGGAAAAATGCCTGATCCTCATTTCCAAGATTGATATCAACCGTAAATGAGCGTGAAGCCGGATTAATCACCTGGCTTACAGCAGTAAGCTTCTTATTAATTTCCTTATTGGCATCGGGGAAAGTAACCGTAACAGGGTCGCCGATTTTTACTTTTCCAACATATCTTTCGGCAAGGTCAGCAGTTACTTTCATTTGAGAAAGATTTATAACCCTGAAAGCCGGAATACCCGGTGAAACCGCTTGTCCGATTTTGGCGATTACCTCGTCCACCGTTCCGTTGATGGGTGATTTGATCCTCGTCATGTCATATTGCTGGTTAAGGGCATCAAGATTTTTTTCAAGCGATTCTTTTTGATTTTTTGCCTGCAGGTATTGAATTTCAGTTCCGATCTTCTGTTCCCAGAGTGCCTTTTGCTTTTCGTACATCAGGTTAGCTAATTCCCAGTTCTTTTTCAGCGCATCCACCTGGGCCTGAACGGTAGCCGCGTCCATCGTAGCAAGCACCTGCCCCTTCTTCACCTTTTGACCATTGGTTACCAGGATGCCGGTAATAGTTCCCGGCACCTGGGCGCTTAGAGTTACGTTCTGATCGGCATCAACCCTTCCCTGCACTTCTACATAATGCTGGAACACACCCTGCTTCACTGCCACCACCGAAACAAGCTTGGGCTTTTCTTTTTTGGATGATGTATCGGCTGCAGCAATTTGCGCTTGTAACGAATCAATTTTTATTGCTATTTCCTGCTGTTGCTTTTTTAAAGTTTCAAGTTCTGCCTTAGGATCCTTTGACCCCTGCTGGCAGGCACTAAATATTGCAATAACTGCATTAA
>JBDSEA010000111.1:0-8486 GCA_039920305.1 Chitinophagales bacterium | reverse complement strand
GTTTTATAAGCACTGTCCTTTGTGATGGCGAATCCTCTAAGGTTATTGGCGAAATCGAGTTTCAAAAAATATTTTCCAATTGCAAGGGAATCCCATGTTTGAGTGGAATCAGTTGTATGCCAAATTTTAGCATTGTTGTCTGCGAACCAACCTGTGCTATCGTTAATGAACGATGAGGCGATCAAAGTGCTGGCAGTTATTTGTGAACTTTCAAAAGTTTGTGCCGAAGAATTTAAAAACTTTATGATGAACAGTATGACAAGAAAATATTTGCTTGATTTCATGATGAGATTGCTTTGGAGTTATAATTATTCGATGACAATTTTCACGGCTGATGATTCTTCGTTTGCTTTTATCCGGAGAAGATAAATTCCGGCGTCAAGCTGATCCCGGCTCAAATTCACTGAGTTTATTCCGGCTTCCAAATTCCCGTGAAGAACTGTTTCAATTTTTCTTCCTGCTAAATCAAAAAGGTCGATGGTGACCTGAGAGTTTTCTGCAAGAGAAAACGAAATTGTGGTTGAAGTTAAGAAGGGGTTTGGGAAAACCTGAAGGGAAGCAATTGCTTCTTCGCTACCCATCTTCGCAGATAAAGTTGTGAAATACTGCTTATCGCTCCAGTCGGAAGTTACGTTGGGCGCAATCGTGCAGTAAGTTTTTATTTCCCAGACGTACTTCGTACCCGAGGAAAGTCCGGTAATTTTTTTATGATCTTTTGAAGTGGTTCTCTTTGTCCACTCACTGGTGCCGGAGATTTTATACCGGATCTTGTAGCCCTCAGCGCCATCTTCTAAGTTCCAGTTTAAGATTGCTGAGTTGCTTGTGATATTATTGGCATATTCTCCTGCTGCAATTTCACAAGTTGAGGAAGTATCTGGTGAATACTCCCAGAAATCTTTAAAAATCTCATCCAGGGTATCTCCGGTGCCCACATATCCTTTTCCATTGATAGAAAATCCTGAAGCACCAACTCGTGCTTTTCCACCAAAGTCAGCCACTTGAACCCAGGTATTATTTGAAACATCATACTGCCAAAAATCTTTGTAGAAATGGTTACTATGCGTAGATTTATCGTAACTAAATCCGGTGCCTATGTAACCTTTATTGCCAATTGAAAATCCAACCGGACGTTCTCTTGGCAACCCACCAAAGTCCGCCTTTTGGTACCATACATTAACCGATGGATCATATTCCCAAAAATCTTTTAAATAAGCAGTATCATTAGCGCCGCCACCTACATAACTTTTGCCCTCAATTGTAAACGCAGCCGCGCCAGCTCTTGGACCTCCGCTAAAGTCTGCTTTTTGTGTCCACACATCAGTTGACGGATCATACTCCCAGAGGTCTTGTTGGTTTATGTAATTGTTGTCGAAGCCTAATCCAATATACCCTTTGTCCTCAATGGAAAATCCGACATCATCAATTCTTTTTCCTCCTCCGAAATCAGCTTTTTGGGTCCATGTATTGCTTTCAGAATCATACTCCCAAAAATCTTTCAGTCCTTTACCAGTTGCAGAAATATATCCTGTGCCAACATAGCCTTTAAGTCCGATTGAAAAGCTTGCTGCATAACCATCTCTCTTGTCTCCAGGGAAATCTGCAACCTGTGTCCAGATGTCTAAAACCGGATCATATTCCCATAAATGATTGCTATTGGCAAAATAACCTAATCCTATATAACCCTTGCCTCCGATACTAAATGCAGTTGCATAGTAAGTAACTTCGCCGTAATCTGCTTTTTGAGTCCAAATATTTTGAGCTTGGGTACTCGAGAAAAGCACTATTAAAAAAAATTGACTGATGTATTTTTTAGCTCTCATGATTTAGATATTTTTTATTGAACAAGCAGTTTCGTTATCGTAGTTTCTTCGTTCACTTTCAATTTAAGAAAATAAATTCCAGAAGCAAGTAACTCCCGGCTTAACTGCACTGAGTTTATCCCGGCTTCTAAATTCCCGTCGAGGATTGTTTCTAATTTCCTTCCTGCTAAATCAAAAAGATCGATGGTGACCTGAGAGTTTTCTACAATTGTGAATGAAATTGTGGTTGAAGTTGAGAATGGGTTTGGGAAAATCTGGACTTCTGAAAATGCTTTATCATCATCACCGCTTAATCTGCATGCCAAAGTCGAAAAGGTCTGAGTTGAACTCCAGGCTGAGTTTCCCAAATTAAGATCATTACAGACTGATCTTACCTGCCAATCATATTGTGTATTACAGGTAAGCCCTGTGAGTTTCTTGTAGTTGTTAGTTGCGGAAACCGTTATCCATGGGTTTGTGCCCGTAACCCGATATTGCACTTTGTATTTATTAGCTGAGTTCGTTACATTCCAATGAACCTTTGCTGAGATCTTAGTTTTTTCATCAGTATATTCTCCGGTTGGAATATCGCAGGTGAGTGCAAAGTTTACAACATAGAGTTTTTGCTTAACATCTGTATTTCCATAATGCCCGGCTACCAGATATGATCCATTGGACAATCGTAAAATCGCGTGCGCTTCATCATTGTAGATACCACCAAGCGATCCGTCCCACTCGCGATTGCCGCTTGAGTTGAGTTTTAGGAACCAAATATCTGAAGTGATATTATCGGCATCATGATTACAGGTTACATCGTTGTTTGCAGAGTGTGTCTCGCCTGCAAGAAGGTATCCGCCATCAGGTGTTTGAACCACACCATACGCCTCGTCTTTATCGAAGCCACCGTAATTTATTCCATTGACTAATAGGCAACCTCCTGTCCAAGGGTTGCTTCCGTCGTTCGCGGTCTTTACCGCATAGGCATCGTGTTTGTTAGTTCCATAAGAATTTTTACAGTCTACAGTACGTAGATGATGAACTCCTGCTGATAAGTATCCACCGTCAGAAGTTTGTATTACCTGATACCCGCCTTGATCATGAAAATCCTCACCATACTCACCAGGATCCAAATTAAGATTCGTTCCTGTAGGCGTAATCTTAACTAACTTCAATTGCTGCGTTTGATGCGGAGGAATATCACTATTTTGGGGTTCACACGATGCGCAAAAGCCTGATATCACATAGTTGCCATTTAAATCTATGATAATACTGCGGGCAAAATCATCCGCATCTGAATCTGATGACGTGTAAGCTCCAGGAAAAATTGCGTTGAAACCATTTGTATAGTCAATTGTATAATCGCTCGTCTTAATTGTAAAAGCCCAAAATTCCCCAACGCCATTTAAAGAAAAATTCGCGAGATCATCTGTTGCTACCTTTCCGGCGGCTCCAACGATAATGTAATGTTGATTCGTAACGTCTTCAATTATTCCATATCCATCTTCATTCCCATCCCCTCCATATTCATAGCCACCCGTTACAAGTTCATGACCATCACTCAAAGCTAATTTAGTAAACCAAACATTGTAGTTCTGCGTTGGTCCGAAATGGTTTGATTTCTTTGTACCGCAAACCAATATGCTGCCATCTGATGCCTGAGCAACTGCGTAAGCAACTAGATTCACATCACTGGTGAATGGCTGCACCCATGTTTCACTCAAGTTTGCCCCCAAGCGTATAACAACAGCATTCCGTTTCGTTGCATTATTGGTAAAAATCTCTCCAGCGATCACGACTCCGCCATCCGTGAGCGGTGCCATTGCCCACGCTGTAACCATGTCTCCATAGAAATACTCCTTAATGAATGGTGTGACGATGGGAGGAGATCCGCAAAATGTCTGTGCTTCAACTTTCGGAATGTAAATAGGAGACGAAAAAAAAGCGATGAGAAAACCGAGGAGAATAGATTTCATACGGGTGAAGTTTTTGCAATCATTAAATGTAAAAATTCTTTTCAGGAGAGGACACTGGAAGTAGTTAGAACTGCTTAGAACTTGAAGTGAAAAACCTGAACTATAAGAATACAATAAATCACCTTACCAAAAAATATTTTTTGAAAGATTCAACCAGCAGATAATTAATTGTTGCGTCACCATAACAAGAGTAGTTAAACCGAAAGGTTATTTGTGTTTCATAGCTCCCTGTTTTCAAAACCTCGGGTTGTAAATCCTTCCCGCAGAAATTCCTTTTATTCTCCCAATATAGAGGATGGTTATTTCAGGACCCCCTGCGGTCTGGCTTGCTTCCGCAAGCTTAGAAACCGTAATATCATAGCTGAAGCCGAGTGAGAGATCACCCATATCAATCCGCAACTTTGGAATAAAGGCATCGCCGGACCTGTAATAAGCTCCTGCATAAAGGGCATAATTGGTTGCCGCATTCCGGGTAAGACTGAATTTAAAATCCGCTCCGAGATCAAGCTCATTTGAAGGCCCCTGTGTGATAAAAGCTGCCCGTGGAATAAAATCAATAGTGCCGGTGAGCTTTTCAGAATAACCTGCATTCAGCACAAACTTCCGGTAAATCACTGAGCTTACCGTATTGGAATAAGAAACTGCAGGCCTTGTGAGATGGTAACAGGCGAAGCCAGCATTGAAATGTTTTTCGTCACTCAAAAAATTATATTCCATGCCTGCGGCAAGATCCAGGAAGCTTGCGTTGCTATTCTCTATTATCTCTGTATTAGTTCCACTCATAAAATCCTCATCGAAAGTCAGCTTGCTTTGATCAAAAGAGGTAGTGGCGATTCCCATCATGAATCCACCGCCGAGGTAATGGTTAAAGCCGGAACCAAAGTTTTTGTGATAAGCAAAACATGCGTCCAGATGATTGGTGGCATATGCTCCATCACCTGATTTATCAGCAAAGTCAGTAAGTGCAATGCCTAAGATGTTGTTCTTGTTTTTCCCTGCCGGTATATTGATATTTCCCGTTCCTGAAATGGTTTTGAAGGGAATGGTGATGTCTTTCCACTGGCTGCGGTAAATTCCGGAGAGCTCATAAGTGCCATTGATGAAGCCCGCCCGTGCGGGGTTGAGAAGCAATGGTGCCTCGTAAAACTGGGAGAAATGAGGATCCTGGGCAAGCAGGGTGGTTGAAATGAAAAATGAAAAATGAAGTATGATGAATGTTATTGAAATGAAATTTCGCGTAAAGAGAGAAGTGAGAATACCACTCATCCGGTGAATTCGGAAGCAAGAAGAATGGTGAATGGTGAAGGATGAATGGTGAATATCAGCTTGATCACGTGTATTCTGAAACAGGGTGAATGGTGCTCTGCTTGCTACTTCAGTGATGCGCGCAAAGGCAGGTCTCTTTAATTGTTCCTTTTTCATTTTTATTTCTTCATTCCTGGGTTTTAATTATCTCAGCAACGTCACGTTTCCCTGCTTCCTCACTTCTATTCCATTCTCACAGTTCACCTCGAATTCATACAGGTATGCACCGGGCATCATCGGCTTGTCATGGTAGGTTCCATCCCATCCGTAATCAAAGTCGTGCGATTCGAAAATTATTTTTCCCCACCGGTCATAAACCCGGAAATAATGGAGCGTAAGATTACCAAGAGCCCGTACCAGGAATACATCATTGTGCCCGTTATCATTGGGAGTAAATGCATCCGGAACAAATACCACATCATCACCGCACGCTACAGTGATCACGACTTCATCACTGGCCTTGCATCCTGCTGAATCTGTGACAGTAACAGTAAATGTGGTGGTTTGCTGAGGCGTAGCTACGGGGCTTAAGCACGTGGCACAGTCCAATCCCTCTTCGGGCATCCATTGATAGGCGCCGCCTGTTCCTGTCACCATGAGCTGAGTAGATGATCCGCTGATCACATTCAAGTCCGGGCCTGCATTGATCACCGGCTGATCCTGTACGGTCACCTTTACGCTGAAGGTATCAGTGTAACAAGCTCCATCGCTCACATACAGGGTATATGTTGTTGTTGAATCAGGAGAAGCAACGGGATCATGGATGTTCCCGTCATTCAGGCTTGCTGAAGGGAGCCACAGGTAAGTCTGACCGCCGTCCGCGAACAATTGTGCCGAAGTCCCTTTACAAATGATAATGTCATCAGAAGCTGTTGCCATTAATGACGGAACGAGTGTGAGCACCACAGAATCTCTTGCAGTGCAAAAATTTTCATTCGTTACGGTCACGGTATAGGTGATTGATGCATTTACCGTTGCTACAGGATTACTGATTGAATCATCATCCAGTCCCTGCGACGGCTGCCATGAATAAATATTTCCGCCGGAGGCAGAAAGCTGGACAGGAATGCCCGGACAAACGGTTTGATCATCTGTCACAACAATTTCCGGTAGCGGGAACACCACAATAGTTGAATCGGCAAAGCCGGTGCAGCCATGCACATCAGTACCGAACGCAGTATAGGTTGTTGTTACTTCGGGAAAGGCAAGGGTTGAGTTATTATCCGGTGCGCTCAATCCTGTTACAGGCTGCCATTGAAATGTATTTGCGCCCGTTGCATATATCGGGATCGTATCACCAAAACAAATGGAGGGGTCTGCAAAGATGAAGATTTGCGGCAGTGCATACACCACTACGGTTACATCGTCTGCAGCCGCACAGCCAATGGAATCTGATCCTGTAACAGTGTAGGTAACACTTGTCAGGGGTGAGGCAACAGGATCGGCAATAGCGGAATCACTCAGTGAAATACCGGGCTGCCATTGATAATTCAGGGCACCAGCAGCATGCAGCTGCACAGAGGAGCCAAAGCAAACTGTTGTATCGTTTCCGGCACTCACCACTGGAATCAGATTCACGGTAACGTTCACTGAATCTTTTCTGCTGCAATTTCCTGCAGTACCGGTGAGTATAAACGTGGTGGCTGAAGTAAGAAAAGCAATGGGGTTTGCAATAGTGGAATCATTCAGGAAATTGCCGGGCGACCATGAGTAGCTGTCAGCACCGCTTCCATGAAGCATGGCATTCGTTCCGTCACAGATCATAGTATCATTTCCGGCATTAACCGGGATGCTGTTGAGAATGGTTACTGTGACAGAATCCATTACTGAGCAACCATTGCTGTCAGATCCTTCAACAATAAAAACAGTTGTTGAAAAAGGAAAAGCCACCGGATTGGAAATTGAATCAGCAGAAACAAAAAATGCAGGCTGCCAGGAATAGGTCTCACCACCGGTTACATTCAATTGCGCAGTGTCACCAAAGCAAATCGAAGTATCACCGGTTGCAGTGATTGCCGGTATAGAATGAATGAAAACTTCTGCCGTATCAGCGCCTGTGCACCCGATAGAATCAGTAAAAGTGTAGATAACAGAGTATGCATTTTCAGGCGGGAGGGAAGAAGGATCTATTTGGTTTCCGGTTACTCCGCTGCCTGAAAATATGCCTCCTTCAGGATTTGCAGTGAGCGTTATTACAGGATTATTGCCACAGTAGTCAGGAGCAAGCCCGGTGATTTCAACAGCTTCAGGAAGATGTACCATCACAGTGACGGTATCATTTTGTGAACACCCTGAAGAATCAATCACGGTTACCGTGTAAACCGTGGTCTGCAATGGAAATGCAATGGGATTTTGAATGGAATCACTGCTGAGTGAAGCACCGGGCTGCCATAAAAATGAAATTCCTGCGGAAGCGTGAAGCATCGCGGTATCGCCACTGCAGATTGAGGTATCATTCCCGGCATCAGCATTCACCCCATTCACAAACACGGTGACTGAGTCAATAGCGCTGCATCCGGAGCTGTCAGTAACGGTGACGTAATAATGAGTGGTGGAAGAAGGAAAAGCAAGCGGGCCGGAAACTGAATCATTGGTTAGCGCTGAATCAGGGTTCCACAGGTATGAAACTCCGCCACCCGCCTGCAGCTGCACTGAATCACCCTTGCAAATGGTTGCATCAGCGCCTGCATCTGCCGAAGGCGCTGGTTTCACAGAGATCATTTGTGTCATAACATCTGTACAGCCAAAAACTGTGGTCACTTTCAGCGTGACTGCAAAATCGCCGGGTGATGAAAAAACGTGGGATGCAACCTGAGCGAAAGAAGAATCATTTGCTCCGCTCGCAGCATCTCCAAAGGTGTAGAGCCATTCAGCCACCGGGTCATCTGAAATGGAAGCATCAGAAAAAGTTACTGTATCACCGGGGCAGCCTGCTGAACCGGTAAAGGTGAAGGCTGCTGATGGTGATGCATGTATCAAGACGCTGTCGCTGAAAGTACCTGTGCATCCGTTCACGGTGGTGAGGGTGAATGATGCAATATAAATTCCTGCTGTATCATAAAAATGAACCGGGTTTGCAAGTTCCGAAGAGTCTCCGTCACCGAAATTCCATTGCCAGCCGGCAACCTCATCTTCAGAGAAGCTGGTATTGGTAAATGCCAGGGTTGCTGAATCACAAAATGAGCTTTGAGTAAAGGTGAATGCAGCCTGTGGCGGGCAGTGAATTACAATGGATTGTGAAGCAGTATCTGAAGCGCCTGATGAATCCTTTGCGATCAGGGTAACCTGGTATGTGTCGCAGGGTGAAAAATAATGTACGGGATTGATAGAAGTATCGGCTGTTGAATCACTGCCGAAGAACCATTGATAGGTGATCAGGGAATCGCCGGTAGAAGTATTGGTGAAGGAG
>JBDSEA010000110.1:0-3461 GCA_039920305.1 Chitinophagales bacterium | reverse complement strand
TATCTGTGGAAGTGATGAGCATGGTGTGCCGATCACCCTCGGGGCTCGGAATGAAGGGATTTCTCCGCAGCAATTTGTTGACAAATACCATCACCTGATGAAGGACAGCTTCGCTGAGTTTGGAATATCATTCGATGTCTATTCCCGCACTTCAAATAAAATCCATCACGATACAGCGCAGGAGATTTTTCTTGATCTGTATAGCAAAAATGTTTTTAGCCGTGACACGTCCCTTCAGTATTATGATGAGGGTGAAAAAATGTTTCTTGCAGACCGCTACATCCGGGGCACTTGTCCTAATTGCGGGTACGAAAAAGCTTATGGTGATCAATGCGAGCGATGCGGCACTTCTCTTTCACCCCAGGATTTAATAAACCCTGTTTCGGTTCTTAGCGGTAATCCACCGGTTAAAAAAGAAACAACTCACTGGTACCTGCCGCTGCAGAATTATGAGGAGTGGCTGCGCGAATGGATATTGAAGGAACATAAACCTGGTCAGGGAAATGATGGAGAAGGGTGGAAGGCGAATGTATATGGTCAGTGTAAGTCATGGCTCGATAACGGCCTGCAGCCGCGTGCCATGACGCGGGATCTGGATTGGGGTGTAAAGGTACCGTTGCCGGATACTGAAGGAAAAGTATTATACGTATGGTTCGATGCACCGATTGGCTATATCAGCGCTACTAAGGAATACTTTCAGCAATCTGCTGTGGTCAATTCGCAGTTGAAAAAAGAAGCTCCGAAAGCGAAATGGGAGGATTACTGGAAATCTTCCGATACTAAACTCATTCACTTCATCGGTAAAGACAATATTGTTTTTCACTGCATCATCTTCCCGGCTATTCTCCATGCGCATGGTGGATACATTGTTCCGGATAATGTTCCCGCGAATGAGTTTCTGAATCTTGAAGGCGAGAAGCTTTCTACCTCGCGCAACTGGGCAGTGTGGCTGCATGAATATTTAAAGGATTATCAGGGCAAGCAGGATGAGCTGCGTTATGTTCTCACTTCTATTCTTCCTGAAACCTCTGACAGCGATTTTTCATGGAAAGATTTTCAGACGAGAATCAACAGCGAGCTTGTTGCCATCCTTGGGAATTTCGTAAATCGTACCCTTGTGCTGACGCGCAACTATTGTGAAAGTATAGTCCCTCAGTATGCTTCTCTGAACGACTCTGACAAAGCATGCATCGCAGCAATGAAAAATGCGCCACCACTGATCGGAGAACATATTGAGCACTATCATTTTCGTGAAGCGCTTGCTGAGTTAATGAATCTCGCGCGGGTCGGGAATAAATATCTTGCTGACAATGAACCCTGGAAGCTGATCAAGATTGATGAAGCCCGGGTGAAAACCATTTTATATGTCTCGCTGGAAATTACTGCGTATCTGGCTGTGCTGGCGCAACCATTTCTCCCACATACTTCAGAGAAAATTTTCTTCATGCTGAATCTGCCGAAAATGAACTGGAATGATTTGCAGGGACAAATACTTCCAGTAGGACATGAGCTTAACGCACCTGAATTATTATTCGGGAAAATTGAAGATGAGCAGGTTCAGTTTCAGGTTGATAAGCTTCATGCTCAGAAGTCGGATACGGGAAGTAAAAAGCCGGAAGTGGAAAAGCAAAAAACTGAAACAACCACCGCCCGGTCAGGAAAAGAAAATTCAAAGGCTGAAATCAGCTACGATGAGTTTTCAAAATTGGAATTGCGCGTGGGAACAATCGAAGCTGCCGAGAAAGTTGCAAAGGCAGATAAGCTTCTTCACCTCAGAATAAATCTTGGTGATGAGGTGCGAACCATCGTTTCAGGAATTGCAGAGCATTACAGTGCTGAAAATACCATTGGCCAGCAGGTATGTGTCGTCACGAATCTGGCGCCGCGCAAAATCAAGGGTATAGAATCCAATGGAATGATATTGATGGCTGAGGATGAAAAAGGGCATTTGAAATTTGTAATGCCATCAGAAAAAATTTCCAATGGAAGCAAGGTTTCGTAGTGATGATCAGGGCCCGATGGTTCAAGGGATAGAATATCTGACTTCGGATCAGATGATGGGGGTTCGAGTCCCTCTCGGGCTACCACATTGATGCATATGTTACTGTATATAAGATAGTTAAGAGAAAATAATTTATTTGGGGTAAACATAGGGTAAACATTTGAGTTTGTGAAAAGACTGTTAGGAGTGTGACCGAAATAGTAGATGCCTGGAGTCACGCTAGCTAAATGGATCATTAGAGTATTGCTTAATGGGAGATCGGCGGGCAAATTGTTGGTAGTTTCGATTTTCCGGATATTGATGCGCTTTCAAACTTTAACCTTAATTTATCTTCACTTTCTGCCGGTATATATTTAGCAAAAGTTATTGCTTCACAATATAGTGCAGAGGAAAGTTTTGTTGTAACAAAATAATACCAAATGAAATACTTTATTGTTGTTGCATTTTGTATGGGCCTTAAATGTGCGCTATCTCAAGGAGTGGGTGAGTGGACCTGGATGAAAGGTGATTCTACCTACGCCAATGATTATACCGACATGCACAGTTATGGAGTTAAAGGTACATATAGCGATAGCATCATTGTACCTAAGCTCTATGGATCTGTATACTGGTCAAACGGCAATCGACTTTATCTCCTTGGAGGCTCAGCACCTGATCTTATTAATTATGTCTCCAACAGTCAGAATACAATGTGGGAGTACAATGTGGACTCCAACAAATGGCGTTGGCTTAAGGGGGAAGAGTATAATCATTTGGATAATTTTATTCTGGACTATTGGGGGATTCAAGGAAGCGGGGATTCAATTACTTTTCCTGTTTTAAGAGAGAGCAGTGCTGGATGTACGGACTATGATGGAAATTTCTGGCTATTTGGTGGCTATTCAGAAAACGATTTGTGGGAGTACAACATCGTGACAAATGTGTGGACTTGGATGAAAGGTTCTGTTTTCGGTATTTATCATCACTACGGCACACAAGGCGTACCCGATTCCCTTAACAATCCACCACCGGGACCATTCGGCGAAATGTGGGCGGACAAGCAAGGCAATCTGTGGCTCTATGGGGGTGAAGCTATGTCAGGTTACCAGTGGTACCAAACCGTTTGGCGCTACAACATCGCCACCAACGTGTGGACGTGGATGAGTGGTGATACCCTGCCCCTTACACCCCCCCCGGTGTATGACACATTAAATGTTTTCAATGCCATCAACACCCCCGGCGGCAGAGAAAACAACAGCACCCATTGGGTTGACAGCATGGGTAATTTCTACGTGTACGGCGGGTTTATGTTCTACCCTTACGGAGAGTATGATGACTTGTGGAAGTATGATGTCACACTTAACCAGTGGGCATGCATAAAAGCAGAAAGCAGTGCGAGCTATATCTCCTATTGCACCACCGTGAATCTTCCGTCAGGCAGATCAGAGGCGACCGGCTGGGTGGATCGTGATGGTTACTT
>JBDSEA010000109.1:0-39979 GCA_039920305.1 Chitinophagales bacterium | reverse complement strand
CCAGTACGCGAAATTCCATTTCGATCGGGTACGCTGCTTCAATGAATGGAATCACATACTCAGATGCATTGTCATATTGCATCTTGAAATAGCGTTGCTTATCTGTGTGAAAATCATACATGTGAAGGGCGGCAAACATAATTTGAAAAGATGAAACTTCAGATGTGCCGGAACTGCTAACCGGGATTGCTGTGAGCCCTGGCCTCATTAAGCCGGATAACCTGAAAGTGATTCTCTATTTTTACACCTGTTTTTCTAATCCTGTTTCCCTTTTTTAACTTCTAATTTCCTTTTCCTAAAGTGTCAGTCTCGGTTTCAGGTCTCAGCAAAATATATGGAGGACATCACGCCATTGAGAATATTTCCTTTTCGGTAAAGCCCGGAGAGGTACTTGGCTTTCTGGGTCCTAACGGAGCGGGGAAATCAACTACCATGAAGATCATTGCAGGTTTTATTCCTCCCTCAGAAGGGAAAGCTGCTGTTTGCGGTTTCGATGTGGAAGAAAACTCCCTGGAGGCAAGAAAAAATATTGGCTATCTGCCTGAAAATAATCCGCTATATACTGACATGTATGTAAGGGAATTCCTGCTTTTTACCGGGAAATTAAATTATGTAAAAAAACCTGGAGCAAGGATCAATGAAATGATTGCGCTTGTTGGACTGGAACCTGAGCAGCGAAAAAAAATCGGCGCACTGTCGCGTGGTTATCGCCAGCGCGTAGGGCTCGCCCAGGCGTTGCTTCATGATCCTCAAGTGCTTATTCTGGATGAGCCAACCTCCGGTCTGGATCCTAACCAGCTTGCAGGCATCAGAGATCTTATCAGGAACCTTGGCATGGAAAAAGCGGTAATCCTGTCAACACACATCATGCAGGAAGTTCAATCTATCTGTAACCGTGTGATCATCATCAGCAAAGGGAAAATCGTAGCAGACGATACTATGGAAAAACTACAGGCAGGAAAAAAAGAAGAAGTGCTGATTCGCGCAACATTTAAAAATCCTGTTGAGAAAAATGATTTGCTTCATGTCAAAGGTGTTGTAAGAGTTGAAAGCAGCGGTGGCGCCACATTTAATATTTATTCTTCATTCAATAATGAGGAAGAGATTTTTCAATTTGCTGTAAGCCGGAAAAATATCATCACCTTATTGCAGCACGAAACAACAGGACTTGAAGAGATTTTCCGCGAACTGACGGGTGGAAATTGAAAAGATATTTAATCAAAATATCCCTACAGAATCCCTTCAGAATTATCCATCAATATTGCATTAAATAAAAAACAGAATCAGTAAAATGAAAATCCACATCGTATTTCCCGTATTGTTAATGATAACAGGATGTGCACTGGCACAAAAAGTGAAAGAGAATCAGGTCCCTGCACCAGTGGTAACTGCTTTTCACAAGCTGATGCCTGAAATAAAAAATTATAAATGGTCAAATGAAGATGGTAAATATGAAGCAGAATATAAACTTGGCAAAAATGAACAAGCTGCTTTATTTGATGCAGGTGGCAACCTTATTGAAACAGAAAAAGAAATACCGGTAAATATGCTACCTCCGGGCATTGCTGAATATGTGCTAAAAAATTATTCCGGATCAGAAATTAAGGAAGCATATGAAATTACCGATGCCCGGGGGCTGAAAAAATTTGAAGCTGAAGTGAAGAATGCCGGCCTGATCTTCGATGCGGATGGTAAATTTCTGGAAGAAGAAAAAGAATAGAATAATATCAGAATTTTTGATAGGGCGAAAGGTGCCAGTCCCGGCTCTATTTAAAAGACTATCAGAATTTTTAAACAGATCGTTCCGTTTTCTTTAATCCCTTAGGTAAATTTGACTCATTAACATATTTGTCCGGCAGTATTTCTCATCTTTACTCCGATTATTAAGCTGCATGTGTTTACGGCATTTTGTATTGGTGTACTATTTTTTACTGCATCAAGGCTTCGCCCTTTCCCAAACGCATGATCTGAATTATTATCTCGGTGAGGGTACTATAAACAGTCCATTAATCAAAGAATATTCGAGTCAGTTACAGAGACTTAGAATTGATAGCTTACTCATTCTTGCCGGAAGAAAAATTGCAGTTACTGCTTCCGGTCAAATCATGATTGCGCCGATTATTGACGGCTATGGATATGACGAGGCAATTACAAACCAGGGCCAGTACACTGCCATTGCAGGAATTCGCAAACCCATTCTTCAAAAGAATTATTACACAGCGCAGCTTAACCGTGGAAGAGTCAGGAATGATTCACTTTTTTCAAGAAGCATTTTATCGCGGCGTGAAGTTGAAAAGGCAATCACTGATCAATACCTAAACACTTATGATACTCTTTCCCAAATAAAATTTCAGGAACAAACCATTAATTCCCTTGAAAATCAGTTGAAATTACTTGCGCCGCTGGTAAAAAGCGGAATCTATCTTCAAACAGATTACCTCACCCTTCAGCTTCAAATACAAACAGAAAAAATCACTGACCAGCTTTTACATGATGGCTACCGCTCCGGAATCTATACTCTGAATGCTCTCTGCGGAATTCCTGATACCACCATCATTGAAATTGATAAACCTGACCTTAGGTGGAAAGCTTCGTCTTCCGCTATGAATCCAATACTTTATTTGTTTTCGCTGGACAGCTCGTCAATCGAAGGATCAAAAAATCTATTGCATTATAACTATGTTCCCCGGCTCAATCTCTTTGGAGATGCAGGTTACCAGGCAATTCCTGCAGATGCTTCATTTAAAAAATTCGGATTCAGTGCCGGCATTACAATGGATTGGAATATTTATGACGGGGGGCAAAGAAATTTAAAGCTCCAGCAATTAACCATTCAGCAATTGTCCATCAGCGCTTACAGGAGATATTATTCCCTTCAGCAAAGCCTTCAATTCATCAACCTTGATAAAAAATTTCAGAGCATTAATTCCATTATCATCCAATGGCAAGATCAATTGAATAACATGAATCAGCTCATGGCAATGCGTCGGCAACAACTCTTTTCCGGACAGTTATCAGCAATTGATTACCTCGCGGCCCTACGTGATTATAGCGGCCTGGGGCAAAAGCTAAACAATGCATTAATGGAGCAGCAACGAATCATTAGTGAACATAATTACCTTGTATGGTGAAAATGATTCTTCCTGGAATTTTCATCACTGCATTACTATTAAACTGCCATCATCCGTCACAGGATGAGATACCAGCAGATGAAAATGGAACGCCGGTGAAGGTGACACTGGTGAGCAAAAAATATATGAATGATACGCTTGCTTTGTATGGCAGGCTGTTATACCTGAAAAAGACACCGATTACCTCTCCCATTTCTGGCTTCATTAAATCAGTAAATATTTCCTCCGGTGACAGGCCCATGGTTGGAAAATCTTTATTCACTTTAAAAACAAAAGAGTCAGCTGCTTATCCTGAAAGCATTGCAGATACCCTTTTTAAAAATAATGTAATTATTATCAAGGCACAGCATCATTATAGAATTGATTCTGTATTAAAAGAATCAGGAGACTTTGTACAGGAAGGTGAAGTGCTTGCAATCACGGTTGATCAATCGAGCATGGTAGTGCAATTGAATTTCCCCTTTGAAAAAAACTATATAGTAAAGAAGGGTGTAAGCTGCAGCGTAATATTTCCTGATCATAAAATTTACAGTGCTAAGGTTTCAATAATTCTTTCGGAAGCAGATGCAGCTTCGCAAACACAGCAGGCATATCTTCAATTCAATACTTCTGAAATCTTTCCGGAGAATCTTAACGTGAGAGTTAATTTCATTGATGCAGCAGAACAGGAATCATTTATACTTCCGGTTAGCGCCATTCTGACGGATGAAACTTTGAATGAATACTGGATAATGAAATTGCTGAATGATACAATTGCCATACGGCAGGATGTAACCATCGGGAGAAAAACAAAATCTGAAGTTGAAATAACCGAACCTGTTTTTTTACCTGAGGATCGCATACTCATTGAAGGTAATTATGGACTTCCGGATACCGCAAAAGTGACTATAGTGAAATGAAAAACCCGGCTTCATATTTTGAAATGTATCGTAAGCCAATCATTTTTATTCTTCTGCTTATTCTTGGATTTGCATATTATTCCTTCACGCAAATTAAAGTTGCGCTCTTCCCGGATATAACTTTTCCTAAAATAAAAATAATCGCAGAGAATGGTGAGCAGCCCGTTAACAAAATGATGGCGACGGTTACTGTGCCTCTCGAAAATGCCGTGAGGCAGGTGCAGGGATTAAACGTTATACGAAGCACTACAAGCCGGGGAAGCTGTGAAATATCAGCTTTCTTCAACTGGAAAGACAATATTGATCAGGACCTCAATCAGGTAAATGCAAAGATCAATCAGGCACAGGGTTTTTTACCACCAGGTGTTTCCATCACTGTAGAAAAAATGAATCCTTCTATTCTGCCAGTGATTGGCTATACACTGCAATACAATGATTCCACAAAAACAGAATCAGGAAACAGTCAGATCGAACTAAGGAAACTTGCGGCATATACCATACGGCCCATTCTTGGCACTGTTGAGGGTGTAGCGAATGTGCAGGTGATGGGAGGTAAATCAAAAGAATACTGGATCATTCTCAAGCCGGAAGTAATGACCTTGCTGCGCATAACTCCGCAAAAAATTATTGACGCATTTAATAATGCAAATTTTATTCTATCCAACGGATTGCTTAATGACTATCGCAGGCTTTATCTCACAATTACGGATGCAAGTACCGGTAGCCTGCAGGATATCGAAAATGTTGTGATTCAAAATGATGGAAAGCGAATTATTCATCTCAAAGACATTGCAGAAGTCAGTGTGAATCCCATGGATGAATTCATTAAGATTAATGCAAATGGGGAGGAAGCAGTGCTCGTAAATGTGATTCGCCAGCCAAATGCAGATCTGGTGAGGCTTACTGCCAGCATACATGAAAAAGTAGCAGAACTTAATAAGATGCTCCCGCGAAATATTTTATTAAAACCTTATTATATCCAGTCAGATTTTGTTGATGATTCTGTAAAAAGCGTTCAGGAAAGTATTCTTATCGGGCTTGTACTGGCAGTAATTGTTGTTATCATATTTCTGCGATCTTTCCGTGCGTGTGTTACCCTTATAGGCTGTCTGCTTATTGTTCTTGGGTTAACTCTGATAACGCTGCATATCGTTGGATATACACTGAACATCATGACACTCGGTGCTATAGCGGCTGCTATCGGATTGATCATTGATGATGCAATTGTGGTGATAGAGCAGATTCACCGTGAAAAGGAATTAAATGAAGGAGGAAACATCAGGGATGAAATCAGTCATGCCATCCGATGGTTATTTCCGGCTATGATCGGTTCATCTCTGAGTACCATTGTTATCTTCCTTCCTTTTGCTTTACTCAGTGGTTTGGCCGGAGCCTTCTTCAGGGCACTTGCGGCAACCATGGTAATTACACTTATTGCTTCATTTCTTGTTAGCTGGCTAGCATTACCTGTGATATACGCATTATTTTCAAGTAAGAAAAAAGTTTCATCCTCTGTAGCGGTTGAGAAGGCAGGATCAATAACAGGAGACAAACGGCTTAGATGGATTCATTTCTTTATTGCAAATTCATGGTTATCAGTAATTCTTATTGTTATAATGCTAATATCACTAATCCTGGTTATTCCAAAAGTAGAAACCGGATTTCTTCCCGAAATGGACGAAGGGGCCATTGTACTTGATTACTTATCACCGGCGGGCACCTCACTCAATGAAACTGATCAGATCCTTCGCAATGCAGAGAATATTATTGCTGATGTTCCCGAGGTTGAAAGCTACTCGCGCCGAACAGGAACACAGATGGGATTTTTTATTACAGAGCCAAATAATGGCGATTACCTGATCCAGCTAAAAAAGAAACGCAGCCGCACCGTATATGCTGTGATAGATGAATTACGTGCACGTATTGAGTCTTCACAGCCAGCTCTTACCATTGATTTCGGGCAGGTACTCGGCGATATACTTGGAGATCTATCCGGATCGGCTCAACCCATAGAGGTAAAATTATTTGGTAATGATCCCGATGAGAATCATGAAAAAGCCAGGCAAATAGCTGAATTAATGGAAAAGATCCCCGGTATCGCTGATGTATTTAATGGAATAACCATTGCAGGGCCGTCGGTTACGCTTATTCCAAACCAGGAAGAGCTTACAAGATTTAATCTCACACCCGCCGATTTGCAAAAACAGGCACAACTGCAGTTACAGGGTATTGAGGTTGGGGTGCTTCCGGAAAATGTGCAGTCTTCTACCATCAGGCTGCGCTATCCCAATTCACAGTTTAACAACATTACACGCATAAAGGAAATGCAAATTTTTATGCCTGATGGAACATTAAAACCCATCAATCAATTCGCTGATATACGGATTGACAGCGGTCAGGCTGAAATTGATCGTGAAAATCTTCAACCCTTCGTTGACATTACTGCACGTCTTGATAACCGGGATCTTGGTAGTGCCATGCAAGAAATTCAGAATCAAATTAAATCAAATATTCCCCTCAATACAGGTCAGCATATTGAATATGGCGGGGACTATCAGCAACAGCGTCAATCATTCAGCGAATTACTTCGCATTCTATTACTGGCAGGCTTACTTGTGTTTACCACATTACTTTTTCTTTTTAAAGACTGGCTTGCGGCCTTCATCATACTGTCACTTTCAGCTATTAGTATATCAGGATGCATGATCGCACTTTTCTTAACCGGTACAGCACTGAATGTTGGCAGCTATACAGGGATTATTATGATCGTTGGGATTATTGCAGAAAATGCAGTTTTCACCTTCCAACAATTTCGTATGAGCAGGCATGAAATGGATGAGAAGGATGCCATTGCCGCTGCAATAGGCTTGCGTATACGACCCAAATTAATGACCGCTATTGGAGCCGTACTTGCACTGATGCCTCTCGCACTCGGATGGGGTACAGGTGCACAACTTCATCAGCCGCTTGCAATTGCAGTGATAGGCGGCTTTTGCGCAGGAGTTCCAATACTTTTAATTGTTTATCCCAGCATGCTGGGAATTTTTTACAGAAAGAGGATTTCAAGATTGTAAACTATCTTAAATTTTTTAAGATAAAAGATGATTTGCTGATAACGGTGAGTTCTTTTTCCGTTTTGAATTTATTTTTTCCAAAACAGGAAATGAATAAAAAGCAATGGATAATTTTATTTAAAAACCACACCCTTATAGAGTTCCAAAATAGGGATTGGCATTACTCTTGAAAAGGGAGTTGAAAAACATTCTCTAAAACAAAAACCAAAACCTATGAAGAAATTATTTTTTGTGCTCGCGCTCGCAATAGTAAGCGCCGCATCATTTGCTCAAGCTCCTTCAAACATACAATCCACCTTTAGTGCGAAATATCCTGATGTTACAGGGGCCACCTGGACTACCGATGATGGAAATTATGTTGCTGCTTATACTGATAAAAATGGAATGCATAACTGGGTTGTATTTGATAAAGATGCACGAATTGTAAGAAATGAGGTTGAGTTAGATATGAAAGAATATCCGGCAACCGTAAAAGAATACTATGTAAATAAGTATCCGGATGAGAAAAATTACCGGGTGTACAGCATCACTGATGAGAATGGAGATAAAACATATTATGTTCCATCAGAAAGCAAAGGAGTAAGGTATTATTTTGATAAAACCGGTAACTTCCTGAGAGAAGAAAAAAATAAAATGAAAGAAGAAATTAAGGAGCATACAGACCACGATAAGTAATAAGTCAAAGCGTGGGTAAGAGAAGGAGATCAGTGATGGTCTCCTTTTTTTCTGGCATGGGTTGGCTTACAAAACAACGGGTGAAATTAACAACATTAGGTTTTAGTATCAACGTCCAAGTATTTTATTTTTTTATCACACCATTTCTGTTTCGAAAATATGTGAAAAGAAGATTAATCACAGCATTGTTCACAAATTAAAAAAGATTACATTCGTTCTTCACTTTCATTCCTCAGGGAGCTTACAATCTTGAAATGACAGATATGTATAGTAAAATAGTTAGAATTGCTTCGTTTTCAGGTTCTATTTATAAATTGGATCTTTCGGGATTATCCGCCGGTTTTTATTCTATCCAGGTAAATGATGATAGTGGCCAAATATTTGGAAATGCGCAACTGGATATTCAATAACTACTTGTGGCCTAGAGGGGGGTACAAAAATTCGTGAAATAATACTCTCTCGCCGTCTGCGAGTACGAATGAGGTTCTGGACACTTAAGCCCGACAACGGAGGTCGGTGGACAGACATGTTGGAAACACGTAGTGTTCTAGCCTGTGTTTTTGTTCTTTGTGCGAAGGCTGCTTGTGTGATGGTTTGGCATGGAGACAAGCACTGGAGTCGCAGACGAGCTCCTTAGTCAGCCGAGGAAATTTAGTGGTCTTTTTAATGAGTTTCGGAAGACACAGGAATAGGTGTAAAAATTTTTCAGGAAGTCTGCCCCTCTTCAGGTTTCAGGGCTTCTGTGTTCATGGGTATAATGGTCTTTCTGCCCACACTGCTATAATAAAATCCGCATTCCTGAATCTGATCGAGGTTGTAAAGATTTCTTCCGTCAAAAATCACCTTCTCCTTCATCATGGAACCAATCTTGTCAAAATCAACGGTACGGAATACGCTCCATTCTGTGAGGATCATCAATGCATCCGCATTTTTAAGGGGCGAATAAATATCATCAAAGTATTCAATTTTATTATTGAATATTTTTCTAAGGTTTTTGAGTCCCTCCGGATCATAAACTGAAACCTGGCACCCCCGTTTAAGCAGATCATTAATGATGTACAACGAAGGCGCCTCGCGAATGTCATCAGTATTAGGTTTAAATGCGACACCCCAGATCGCGATTTTTTTATCATTCCATATCTTGTTGAAATATTGGTCCATTTTTTCTACCAATATCAATCTCTGCCGCTCATTAACTTTTATTACAGCATTCAAGATTCTCATTTCATAACCCGTATCATTTGCGGCTTTTGAAAGAGCCTTTACATCTTTTGGAAAGCAACTGCCTCCGTAGCCAATGCCGGGAAATAAAAAACGCTTTCCTATTCGCGCATCACCACCCACTGCTCTTCGCACCATGTCAACATCACAACCCAGCAACTCACATAAGTTAGCAATATCGTTCATAAATGAGATTCGTGCAGCGAGATATGAGTTGGCGGCATATTTAGTCATTTCCGCAGATCGCTCATCCATAAAGATGATTGGATTGCCCTGCCTTACAAAGGGCTCGTAGAGAATTTCCATCAGCTTTTTTGCGCGATCAGATGTAGTTCCTACAACCACGCGGTCGGGTTTCATAAAATCTTCTACGGCAATTCCTTCACGCAGAAACTCAGGATTGCTGACTACATCGAATTCTGTGCGGGCATGCATGGATATCGCATCGTGAACTTTCTCTGCGGTGCCCACCGGCACGGTGCTTTTATCAACTATAATTTTGTATTCGGTAATGAGCTTTCCAATATCAATTGCAGCATTGATCACATAAGAGAGGTCTGCGCTTCCATCCTCTCCTTCCGGCGTAGGAAGGGCTAGAAATAACACCTTTGCATTTTTTACCGCCTCATCAAGTGAGGTGGTAAAATGCAGCCGGCCCTGTTTGAGGTTGCGGTCATACAGCAGATCAAGATCCGGTTCAAATATGGTAAGCCTGCCATTTTTAAGTGAGCGAATTTTTTCTTCATTGATATCAACGCAGGTCACATCATTGCCCATCTCTGCGAAGCAGGTTCCTGTAACAAGGCCAACATATCCGGTACCGATTACTGCTATATTCATGGAAAGAGTTAAAAAAATTTAATTATAAAATTCCAAAACGGTTTTAGTGATATAATCCAGCTGCTCTTCGTCAAGCTCAGTATGCATGGGCAGGCTCAACACGCGGTCGCTCAGCCAGAAGCTGTTTTTCAATTCGCCGCAAACTCTTGCCACCCCTTTCCCGTAGGGGCTCCCATGCGCGAATGCATTTTGTGAATGGCAAAGAACAGGATAGTAGACCATTGCAGGAATGTGTTTCTGTTTCAGGAATTCTACCAGTTCATTTCTATTTTCATCTACAGTTAATGTGTATTGATGAAAAACATGCATCACATTGGGTGAGCGGTACGGAATTTTAATTTTCAACTGACCAGAGAAAGCCCGGTCATAAAAATCAGCTGCCTTTTTTCTGGCTTCAGCATACTCATCAAGATGCCGGAGCTTTATTTTTAATACTGCCGCCTGAATGGTATCAAGCCTGGAATTCACACCGATCATTTCATGATAGTACCGGGTGCGCTGACCATGGTTAGCAATCATGCGAATTTTTTCTGCGAGCTCATCATCATGGGTGGTAAGCGCTCCTCCGTCTCCGTAGCATCCCAGATTCTTGGAAGGAAAAAATGAGGTGGTACCGATGGCTGTCATCGTTCCTGTCTTCTTTACCCTTCCATCGCCAAACACATATTCTCCTCCAATGGCTTGTGCATTATCTTCAATAAGCGGAATATTAAATTTCATTCCGAGAGCAATCAGCGGTTCAATGTCCACGCTCTGGCCATATAAATTAACAGGTACGATTGCTTTGGTTTTGTGCGTAATGGCTTTTTCAACTTCACCGGCCTCCATATTAAAAGTCCTGTCATTTACATCAACAAAAACCGGGGTTAGCTTTAATAATGCAATCACTTCGGCAGTGGCAAAGTAGGTAAATGACGGACAAATCACCTCATCACCCTCCTGAAGGCCTAGCGCCATCATTGCAATTTGTAATGCATCAGTTCCGTTGGCACAGGCGATCACATGCTTAACTCCGAGGTATGCTTCCAGATCGCGGGCAAAATCCTGAACAGGCTTCCCACTGATGAATGCAGCAGAATCTACAACCTCCTGTATTGCATGATCAATTTCCACCTTGATTTTCTGATACTGCGCCTTCAGATCAACCATTTCAATTTTGCGCATAGCGAAAGCATTCTTCATTGGCGCCGCAAATATAGGGAGGGAAAATTCTGTGAGTAGCTTCAAGTCCCTACCTTTGTCGGGATGCAAAAAATATTTTTCATCATTATTCTTTTGACTTTTTTGAGGAGTAATATTTTAAATGCACAGCCAGGAACAAACATTATTGATACAGCTGTAAATGCAAAACTCCTGAGTCTTAGCTATGCATTCCAGGTTCCATTTGCTGATATGGCAAGCCGGTTCGGAAGCAATCATAATATAGGTACCGCCTTTACCTTCAAAATGGCGCATAATTTAATGATAGGTGCTGAAGGCAATTTTCTTTTCGGAGGTAATATCAGGGAGGATACAATCATCGATGGCTTATTTACTTCACAGGGATTTTTTATTGGAACCAACGGAATTGCAGAGTCGGTAATATTATTTGAAAGAGGCTTTTCATTTTTTGGCAAGGCGGGAAAGCTTTTTACTGTAGGTGGCTCCAATCCGAATTCGGGATTGAATGTAATGGTTGGTGCAGGGTTTCTTCAGCACAAAATAAAGATCGACGATCCTGATAAGGCGGTTCCCTTTGTGGATGGCGAATACTCCAAAGGCTATGATCGCCTCACCAACGGGTTTGCCATTTCGCAATATGCCGGCTACTTACATCTTGATGCCCGCCGCTTTCTGAACTTCAATGCAGGCATAGAGATTATAGAGGCATTTACACAAAACCGGCGTGATTTTAATTTTGACCAGATGAAAAAGGATGATTCAGAAAGAGTGGATATTTTATTAAGCTTCAAGCTTTCATGGGTTCTTCCTTTCTATGGAAAAGGAGAACAGCGTTTTTATACTCATTAACTGCACTGTTGATTCACGATCTCAAGAGCATGAGTTTTATCTTTGTTTTTCTGTATGATGCCGGAATAAGATTTTACCTGCTGGGTATCTCAGTATCATCCCTTTGGAAATCAAAAGCAAGCCAATGGAGGAAAGGAAGAGAAAATCTTCTTGCTGTAATTCAGAATACACTTATTCCCGGTCAGGAGAGAGTTTGGTTTCATTGTGCCTCAGCGGGTGAGTTCGAACAGGGGCGTCCGGTAATTGAAGCATACAGAAAAAGATTTCCCGGTCAAAAAATAGTACTTACTTTTTTTTCCCCCTCCGGCTTTGAGCTGCGAAAAAATTATTCAGGGGCTGATTACATTTTTTATCTGCCAATTGATACCAGGGCAAACGCAAAAAAATTCCTATCACTGGTGGATCCAAAACTCGTGGTATTTATTAAGTATGAATACTGGTTTCATTTTATCAGTGAAATAATCCGCAGAAAAATTCCCATCGTATTCATTTCTGTTGCAGCCCGAAAAAAACATCCTCTGTTCAATCCGTGGATGCTTCCCCTGAAAAAAGTGGTTAGCGCCTCAAACCGGATTTTTGTTCAGGATTTGTTCTCATTACAACTCTTCAGGAATAACGGGTTTGAAAATGCTGAGCTTGCCGGCGATACGCGTTTCGACCGCGTTAGTGAAATCGCTTCAATACCCGGGTCAGTTCATGTAATTGAAACTTTTAAGAATGGCAGAAAGCTGCTGGTGGCCGGAAGCACATGGCCCCGTGATGAGCAATTAATTTTTGAGCTCGCCGGTTACCTGGATGATGAATGGAGTCTTGTGGTGGTTCCGCACGAGATCAGTTCTACCAATCTTATAAAACTTCAGAAGCATTTAAACCGACCGGTTATCATTTACTCACAAGCAGAGGAGGGAAAAGAAATTACTCAGGAGAAAATTCTGATTGTTGACCGGTCAGGTCTGCTTTCCCGCATTTATCAGTACGCAGATATCGCCTACATTGGCGGGGGCTTTGGTAAAGGAATACATAATACCCTTGAGCCAGCCGCATTTGGCATTCCGGTTATATTCGGACCCAATTACGAAAGGTTCGCAGAAGCGAAATTGCTGATTGAAAACGGCGGCGGAAAATCAATTCGGAATACTGAAGAGCTTAAAAATGCATTTGATTTCTATCTGCTAAAAGAAAATCATGCATTGGGACAAATGAACCGTGAATGGGTTCAGGCCGAAACGGGTGCAACTGCGAAAATCATGAATTACCTTGCACAGCTCAATTCAAATAACGTCGCATCACCAGAGTGAAAAATTCCGAAACGAGCGGCTCATCATCGCTCCAGTTTAAGGAAGGTAATAGCTCGCTCTGAATAAATCCTGTGGCTTCTTCATAGCTGCTGAAAGAATTGAGTCTGGCAATCGCATCTTCATATAACTGTTCGTCCGCATTGAACAGCTTGCTCATAAAAGCAAATTGCTTGTTTAGTCCAATATAAGATTTTAAATCTTTAATCGGAGTTTGCTTTAGCTTGTCTGCGATTTCCGGCCCCTGCTTTTTAAACTTATCATTAACGGTTGATTTGTTTTCTTTCTGGAATGCGTAAATATCTGAGATGGTTTTTTTAGTCTCCATTTCTGGGGATACTGAATTTTTCCCGTCATCCATTTGATTTCCGTTCACTGCAGGCTTTTCTTCTTTGAGCTTCACTGGGTCTGCAGGCAGCTTCATGTAATCCTGATTTTCAAAACTAACCACCGGGGATGGCCGGGTATTGATTCCCACAATCAATTCATACTGCTCACGAACATAATTCGTAAGAATATCTTTATCAATCGCGGTAAACTTCCCTCCATTTTCAGCAACCGAATCAAGCAACCGCCTGATTTTTTCTGCTATCTGAATTAATTGCCGGAACTCATCCATTTTGCTCTTCTATTTCTATTTCAAAACTACAAAGGATTTGGGTGTGAAACTTTACCCTGTAAATTAAGCCATTGTCTTTAAAATAGTTTGTGTTTTCCTGAACATATCCGGGAGTATTAAATTGCAGAAGTTTATGTTTATCGAGCCTTACATACATCAGCAGCGAACAGGATGGCTGGAGGTTATTTGCGGCTGTATGTTTTCAGGAAAAACTGAAGAACTGATACGCAGGCTTAAACGGGTTAAAATTGCCCGGCAACAAGTTGAAATCTTCAAGCCGGTTATTGATGTAAGATATGATAAAATCAACGTCGTATCACATGATGAAAACTACATTGCATCCACTCCGGTTCATCATTCCGGTGAAATTTTAATACTTGCAGGAAGCAATGAAGTGATTGGAATTGATGAGGGGCAATTCTTTGACCCTGAGCTTCCCGAAGTATGTTCCACGCTCACACAAAAAGGGATCAGGGTAATTGTTGCGGGGCTGGATATGGATTTCACAGGCAAGCCTTTTGGTCCTATGCCACAGCTTCTTGCCGCTGCAGAGTATATTACTAAGGTGCACGCCATTTGTATGGTGTGCGGAAATCTTGCTTCCTATTCTTTCAGAAAATCTTTGAAAAAAACGGTAGTGATGCTTGGGGAAAAAGATTGTTATGAGCCAAGATGCAGAAATTGCTTCAATGAAGGAATGAAGCAACATCATTGATAGACCTGGTTGTATTCTTTTTTCAATGCCCTAAAACCCCTGTAAAATTTTTTATCCATTGAAATGTCAATCAATTCTATTTCTTTTATCATTTCATTTTAAAAATTAAAAAGCGAACCTCAAAACCTGAACATTAATACAATGGCGGAACCCGTAAAAGAATTTAAGCCCTATGTGGCTCCTGACCTGATGATGAAGGAATTTACACCACGCGCAGTTATCCTTGGCGCATTCTTCGGAGTACTCTTTGGTGCAGCAACTGTTTATCTTGCTTTGAAAGCCGGCCTTACTGTATCTGCTTCCATTCCTATTGCAGTACTTGCAATTTCACTGGGAAAAAGATTTCTTGGCACCACTATTCTGGAAAACAACATCATTCAAACAACCGGATCGGCTGGTGAATCCATTGCTGCCGGAGTAGTATTTACGCTTCCTGCGTTTTTATTTTTGAGTACTGATGAAACCGGTAAAAGTGTGGGCTTCGAATATTTCTCTTACTGGACCATTACCACACTGGCAATTTTTGGAGGAATTCTCGGTGTGCTTATGATGATCCCGCTCCGCAGATCATTGATTGTGCAGGAGCATGGAAACCTGCCTTATCCTGAAGGAACAGCTTGTGCCTCGGTTTTGATTGCAGGTGAAAAAGGTGGTGACTTTGCCAAACCTGCTTACATGGGACTCGCTGTTGCCACTGGTTATGCTGTATTTCAGCATCTCATTCATTTGATTGCAGAATCACCGACATGGATCACGCAGCAAACAAACAAATATTTTCCTTCTGCCCAGGTGGCCGGTGATATAACACCGGAATATATGGGAGTGGGTTACATCATTGGGCCAAAAATTTCAGGTGTGCTGGTTGCCGGTGGTGTGCTGGCGTGGATGTGCCTGATTCCCCTGCTTGCAACACTGGTTTCACCAGATATGATCGCTCTGCACCAGGTGAAACTGGGCTTTCTTAAGGATGTGCTTTCAACGGGTGGCCGTGGTGCCTGGGATCCAGTCACTCATTCATGGGGAAATACTGCCGAAGCCATTTACCGGGCCTATGTCCGTCAGATCGGCGCCGGTGCAGTGGCTGCAGGGGGATTTATTACACTGCTGAAATCTATTCCCACCATTGCATCAGCCTTTAAGGGAGGGCTTACCTCCATGAGGGAAAAAGGTGTTGTTACGCGTTCACGCACAGAAGATGATCTAAATATTAAGATCGTAATTTTTGGAAGCATTGCCCTGGTAGCGCTGATGGCTTTTCTTCCCCAGATTCCCGGTGATAATATCTTCTATAAACTCATGCTGGGCTTACTCGTGATTGTATTCGGATTTTTTTTCGTTACCGTTTCCAGCAGGATTGTTGGACTGATCGGATCGAGCAATAACCCTATTTCCGGAATGACCATTGCCACCATTATGGGAACCGCGCTGGTATTTATTGCTGTGGGATGGACTGGTAAAGTTTATGAGCCAATGGCACTTGTTGTAGGCGGAATGATTTGTATTGCTGCTGCCAATGCAGGCGCCACCTCACAGGATCTCAAAACAGGATATCTCGTGGGTGCTACACCACGATACCAGCAAATAGCATTATTCATAGGAGTTATTGTCTCATCACTTGTCGTTGGTTTTACTGTTGCCTTCCTGGATATGCCGACAAGTGCGCAGGTTGCACAGGGAATTACTCATCGCATCGGCTCAGAATTCAATGCCCCCCAGGCCACCTTAATGGCTACCCTAATAAAGGGGTTATTATCATTTAACCTCGACTGGCAATTTGTTCTGGTGGGTGCTTTCATCTCGATTGTTATAGAATTATGCGGTGTAAAATCACTTTCATTCGCGGTTGGTCTCTACCTCCCTCTCTCTACAACATTACCCATTTTTATCGGTGGGGCTATTAAAGGGCTTGTTGATTTTCTTATGAAAAGGCGGGGAGAAAAGAAAGAAGATGATGAACTGGGTAGAGGAAGCTTGTTTGCAACCGGATTGGTAGCAGGCGGTGCACTGATGGGTGTAATTGTAGCCTTTATGCAGGCCTCTGATTCACTCAGTGGCTGGCTGAATGTAATCAGCCGGGAGCATGTGCTTACCGGTATTCTTGGAACAGGTGGTTATAACTTGCTGGGTGTGCTTTTCTTTGCTGCAATGGGATTTATTCTGTACAAAACAGCAATGAAAAAATCAGTTTCTATCTAAAATTTTCTTTTTTGATGAAATAAGCCGCATATTTTAACAAGGATAACCATCAGATTTTAACCCATTCGGAAAAGCTTTCATCCAGCAACAAATAATAGAGAATCTGGCCTATTCATTTGCCTCACCCTACATATAAAAACCAATTATATATTTAAATTAATGTTGAATTTCTTGTAAGTGAAACAAAAAAAAGAAAGTAACGTAATAGTCTTAAATTCGCAAAATTTTTCCCGGGTCGTGGAATGGGTTATCCCGATCCGGCATTACACACACACACTTATTAACACACAAAACACACACACATGCTTAACCGGTTCTTTTTCAGGATGGCTATGCTTTTGCCCATCCTTTTTACGGTTCTTACTGCGCAATCTTACACAGTAACAAAAATTGCCGCAGTTTGTAAAGATGGCCAGGTATTTCTTACCTGGAAAAATCCATCCGCAACCAATCTTAAATATAAAGTATATCGGTCTACTGAAAAATTTAAGAATAGCTCAAAGCTTTCTGAATCGAATTATTTAGGATATGTAAAAGACAATTCAGGCAAGAATGTTCGGAAATCTTTATTAAAAAATCAGGATTACTATTTTACAATAGACCTTGTATCTGGACCCCTTAAATCAACAACGGGTTTATATGTCATTACTTCTTCTGATAGTAAAAAATATTTTTATGCTGTTACTGTGGTTAATTTGACTAAAGACACTGAAGATAAAACCATCATTTTGGGAAGTAACAGCATGTCAGAGTATACCAAGGAGCAAAAGGGCACACCACAACCTATTTTGCAAAAAACTGTTACCCAATCCAATGGTGACATCAATTATGAATATACCATTTGGGGAAACAATCAGGATGTCGCGGGTTACCCGGCATTCAACAATTGCGGATCGTACGGCTATGATTTTACCTTGGTTGAGCGTTATCCCGGTGCTTCCGCACCGCTTTACATAAAGTTTGATGATGATGATCCCTTTAAGAAGATGGGAAAGGATGAATGCAGCAATTGCAATATGCTGCAATTAGATGATTGGTTACCTAATGGTGAAAATTCATATTGGGTTGGATACAATACCCATTATGATATTTATTCTAATGATAACCCTGAACAAACCTCCGGCATTGTAAGGACCTACACTCAAAACCGGTTGCGTCAAATATTTTCATGGGCTGCCTTACAGCCTCATGTAGATTCCACACGGTTCTATTCCAACGGATTTTCACACAATGGCTTTGGAGCTCTTTTGACATGTGCAATCATGCCTGAAAAAATTGCAGCTACGCAAATGACTTGTGCGCCTTCACTCATAAAAGCTGAAAACGGGACAGATAGGGAAACCCAATGGAGTCAAAGTAATTTAAAGCTTAAGAGCGATGTAGTGGATGAATCAACAGGTGATACCATACCTATTTGGGAATTACTTGATTTAAGAAAAACGTTCCGTCGCAACATCAATAAATCCCTGCCTTTTATGAGCGGTGTTAACGGTAAGCAGGATGTCACGGTTGGATGGGTGCAAAACTTTCATTGGTTTGATTCATTAGACTATAACAGGCAGGGGGGAGTATGGTTCTGGGATCAGCGTAATCATTCAGGTGTGGGAAAAAACTTTAACACCGATGAAACCAAGCTGGATTTCCTCCGCTTCTCTACAAAAAAATCATTTCCTGCATTTGCTTACTGCAGCATCAACGAAGACCCCGGAGATGGCAATGTTAACGATGGTGATCCGTACGGTTCGCTAAATGGCTATCTTGACTGGGATGATTTGAGTATTTCTGATAAAAAATGCACCTATTCTATTTATTGCTTTATCAAAGATTTTTATGTGGGCGGCGTTAAGCAAAAAAAATACGACTCCTGCGTAAGGGATGTTACACTAAAGCGTTTACAGAAATTTAAGCCGGCCAATGGCCAGGTCATTACCTGGACGGTTAAAAATAACAGCAATGCAATAACACAAACAGGCAGCTTCACCTATAGCTCTGGTAAGCCCATCACTATTTATGGTGCAAAAATTTACCGGTCAGGTTCTACCTTATCATTCAGTATTGATAATTGCTCAAAGGAAGAAATCGTATCCGAACAGCAGCCATTCCATATGATGAAACTTGCAAAGACCAATACGGGATATGATGTGATCATGAACCTGTCTTCAGCCATGAATGTAGAGATTAATATTTTTGATATGATGGGAAGAAGGGTGAATTTCAGCTACATGACCATGCATGAAGGTGAGAATAAATTTTCCCTGGATTTACCTTCAGGTGCATATGTAATTCAGGCCAATGGCGGTGATTTTTCAGAGTCAGATAAATTGCTTTTCTAATGCGTAAAAAAATGTTCCACTGATCTGACTCATACCCGCTCCGGTTAAATCCCGGCGCCATATGGTGACCGGGATTTTTTTTAGCAGTTTTCCTTTTTCGCTTAAGTAAATGTTTAGTAACTTTAATCTGAAATTATTCCCAAATTTAATGGTCAGTTTAATTTACTCATAAAAGATTACACGATTTTTTTTTCTCAAATCGCTGATTTTAAAACCCATGGTATGATTTTATCCGTAATAGTCATTTAAATCAATTCATTTAAATCATTATTTTAAGTTATCTTATTAACAATCAAACTTAGGAATATGAAAAATCTATTCAAATCCTTTCATCGATCTGCAGTCAAGAGTTTGTTTTTTTTCTCTTTATTCCAGATGGCAAATTTTAATTTATTATTAGCCCAGCCCGTATTTCAGCCCGCTCAAATTGCATGGGGGAGATATCTTGATGACCCATTGCCTGGTTTCAACTGGGCACATGAAGATCTGGGTGATAGGATTTATTATCACAAACAGAATATTTATGTGGTTGGCCGTACCAAGAGTGACACCAACTATTCTGCTGGCTGCAGTGGTGTCAATCCTTCCGGTACCGGAGATGCCTTTGTTGCGAGTTATAACACTATTTGCCATACTTACAACTGGATCCGGTACTTTGGCAGCGCAACCTCTCTTGATTATGCTTATTGCGCTGCTATTGACCCTGTTGGTGACTCCGGCTGGATTTATATTGCAGGTGAAGTAAATGAAACCGGACCTAAAAGTAATTTGCCGCTCGCTTACTCCTGCACGACTACAGGATGCTCTTCGATATTTCAAACAAAACCTGGTGATAAGAAAGATGCCTTCATCGCCAAGTTTAATTTAAAAACCGGGAAGTTGGTGAGATGGACTTATCTGGGAGGTAAGGGTATGGATCAAATTCTGAGCCTCGACGTGGATACCGTGACCCACAATGTATATTTTGCTGGCTATTCAGAAAGTACTGCTTTTATCACTTATTCCAATTATGGATTTACTCCGTATAAAGGAGAATTTACAGGACTGGGAAAAGCAATTTTCGGAGGTTTTGATTCCTGCCTCAATACCTTAAAATATTTTTCATATTATGGTGGAAATGGCAATGACCGGGCTCATGATCTCCAGATCCTTTATGCCAATAACACTCGTTACCTTGTCATAAGCGGCACGACTCAAAGCCATTCCGGAATAGTGCCGGTAAATGGAAATTACTGGGATAATACTTTTGGAGGTGGTAAAAGAGATCAAAAAAATCCAGATGCATTTCTGCTGATCTGGAATGTGAATACACTTTCAAGTGCACCCGACTGGTCATCCTATGTAGGAGGGTCAAATATTGACCGCGGAAGAGGCATTGATATAACTGACAACAATGATATTTATCTGGTCTCACAAACCCTTTGCACGCCTGATACCAACGGAAGCAAGTTCATCCCTACAACTGATGCCTATATGCCACTGGGAAGCACACGATACAATTCGTGGCTGGCAAAATTTCATATTGATTCTTTTAACGCACCCATGGGAGTGCATCTTTCACTTCTGACATTTATGGGGGGTGGAAAAGATGATTTTGTTAAAAGCGTACGTGCTTTTCACACCAATGATTCATCAGATGGAAGGGATACCGTAGTAGTGGCAGGACTTACATACAGCAATGATTTTGCCTCTGCAGATACAAATGCCTACTTCCTGAGCGGACCTATTAACGGAAATAATAAGGAAAAAAAACGTGATGCCTTTATTGCGGTTTTTACAAAAGATCCCCTGAATCCATCTGCTCAGCAGAAACAGAGCTCATTTACTTATCTGGGTGGTGAAAAAGATGAAACAGATATTAAAGCCGACAGCACATTAGTTCAGAAAAGCTATAATCCGGGAATCGCACTGGGTCCTAATGGATCAGTATTCATAGTATATTCTACGCTAGGAATTAAGAGTAAGATTAATGGAAATATTCCTGTCGAATACAGCGCTTATCATTGTCCAAATGGAACTTGTGACAGTGGCCCTAAGGCACAGCCAGATGCATACTTTGCACAGGTATATCCCTTTCCCCAGAATTTTATTCCTCCCGTTTGTATCCCTGGTCAATATTCAAAAGAGGGATTACTCAGTAGTAATGATGTAAGCTTTTATCCTGTTCCTTTTTCGGGTATTACCACGTTGAGCATTGCAAGCAACCGGGAAGAACGGGCTGAAATTTATATTTATGATATTTATGGAAAAATAATTTTGCAGGAAAAAGTTGCCCTGCATCCCGGTGATAACCGTATTTCGTTTGATCTGTCGGAGCAACCATCCGGTATGTTTATCAGCCGGATTGTAAGAAATGACGTAAAAGACAATTTTGTGAAAATCACCAAGGAATAGATGAGCAACCTTTCAGTTTGAATATATCCTGATCCTATCTATTCTTGCGCTGCGTAATCAGGATCCACGATTCAATTTCTGTTTTCTATTTTTGCTTTTCAATTAAATGGTCAGATGGCCGAGTGGTTAGGCTCAGCTCTGCAAAAGCTGCTACAGCGGTTCGAATCCGCTTCTGACCTCCTCCGCATTTTCAATTGGATTCCGCTGTCTTCGCCGGCAAATACAATTTCATATTGCCTTCCAAATCAAGATCGTCCAAATGACCGGCAATCGAATGATTATGGTTTACAAAATGAATGTGCATGTTGGTTTCTTTATGTGCAAGAACCTGATATGATTCTGTAGAATAAAATCCGATTGCGGTAATGAATTCATTATTAAATTCACCATCCAATCCTGACTGAATGGTTTTTTTATAGGTTACTGTTTTATCATTTGAATCCCAGTCAATCACTCTCCATTTTGCAAGCCTTACCATTCCCTTTAATAAAAAAGGTGAAGGATATTTTTTTGGAATGCCGTACTTAACTGCAAGATTGCCAATGAATTGCTCAAGCTGCTTCCAGTTTTGAATGTCAGCCGGAATATCAAATTCCTTCCAGGTATCTACTTTTGCGTAAAGAAATAAGGTTTCTTCATGGTCAAACGAAGAATCGATTTTTATCTGACCATTTTCCACAACAGCAGTATATGGCCTGCTATCAATAACCTGCGTAAATCCCCTAAGATCGGTGAGTGAGCCCAAAGCATATAAATGTGCAGTAGTTGAAAAATCCTGGAGGCGGGCATGGGTTTGCATATCACCCTTCTTTATTAAATCCTCCATCTCGCCTATTCGGGTAACCTTTACCGCAGGTTCTTGAGAGCATGAGAAAAGAAAACAGACGTAAACAAGGAAGGGGAATTTGATTTTCATAATGGCTTTATCAGACCTTAAAAATATCAATTGTGAATTTGCCATTTTCTTTGTGCAAAATTTAATAGATGGAATACAGACGACTTGGTAAGTCAGGATTGAAATTGAGTGCCCTTTCCTTTGGCTCATGGGTGACCTTCGGTAATCAGATTGATGAATCTGAATCTGAAAAACTCATGCGGCTTGCATATGAAAGCGGCGTAAATTTCTTCGATAATGCAGAAGCATATGCACGCGGTAAATCTGAAAAGGTGATGGGGAAGATCCTGAAGAAGATGAAATGGGATCGCGATTCTTTTTGTGTTTCGAGCAAGGTTTTTTTTGGCTCGAAGAAAGAGAGTCCGCTTCAAAAAGGGTTGCACCGAAAGCATGTTTTTGAAGCTTGCCACCAGGCAATGAAAAGATTAAAAGTGGAATACCTTGATCTCTACTTTTGTCATCGTCCTGATCCTGAAACACCCATCGGGGAAACCGTGTGGATGATGCACAACCTGATTCAGCAGGGTAAAATTTTTTACTGGGGCACGAGCGAGTGGAGTGCTGAGCAGATAACCGAAGCGCATACTATCGCTGAGAAGCATCACCTTTTTGCGCCATCTGCAGAGCAGCCGCAGTATAATCTTCTCCACCGTGAAAGATTTGAAAATGAATACGCCATGCTTTACGCCCGCTACGGAATGGGAACCACCATCTGGTCGCCGCTGGCATCCGGCATTCTCACAGGTAAATATTTATATGGCATTCCCCCGGGTTCACGACTAACCATGGAAAATCTCAAATGGCTAAAAGAAGAAAAAACCAGTAGTGTGCAGGAAAATCAAATGGTACGCAACCTTAAGGTGATTTCCGATGACATGGGAGTTTCACTTGCTCGGCTGTCAATTGCCTGGTGCCTGAAAAATCCGGACGTGAGTACCGTGATTCTCGGCGCAACACGCGTTGAGCAGCTAAAAGAAAATTTAAAGGCGCTGGATACGGTGCCGATGCTGAATGAGGAGGTAATGAAAAAAATTAACGAAGCCCTGAAATAATCAGCATGGAGGGTATAAAAAGTAAAACAAAAAGCGCTGATTTTTACATGCAAATATTTTATCCCCCTTCATATTTTTCTGATATTTTTAGGCACCTATCCTCCTGGATTTATGCATCGTACCTAAAGGAAAAAAATTAAAGCACGGAATAATTTATTGAAAAGCGATTGCTGAATAACCTTATTCTTATTACCAGTTCATTCGCGCTGCTGGTGCCACATTCATACCGGCAAATTCACCTTTCAGGAACTTTTGATAAGCAACCGATGCAATCATTGCAGCATTGTCAGTGCAGTATTCAACCGGAGGAATATATAGTTTCCACCCGTGCCGCTCACTTAACTCTTTCGCCCCCCTTCGCAAAAGTGAATTTGTTGAAACACCCCCGGCAAGAGCTATAGTGCTGATTTCAAATTGCTTTGCTGCTTTCTCAAGTTTGTTAAGGAGAATAGTGACGATTCGGTGCTGAACAGAAGCGCAGATATCACTCAAGTTTTCTTTTATAAAGTCATGATTATGGGCGGTTTTCTCTTTAAGGAAATAAAGGATGGAAGTTTTCAATCCTGAAAAGCTGAAATCAAGTCCGGCAATATTTGGCTCAGGGAATTGAAAGGCATTTTCATTTCCCTGTTGCGCAAGCTTGTCTATAGATGGACCGCCCGGGTAGGGAATGCCCAGCATTTTCGCCGTCTTATCAAATGCCTCACCGGCAGCATCATCAATGGTTTCACCAATGATCTCCATGCTTAAAAAATCTGTTACTAAAACAATCTGCGTGTGCCCTCCCGAAACCGTAAGACATATAAACGGGAAACCGGGTTTCTCCTCAGGCAGAAAATGCGCATGAATATGGGCCTGCATATGATGTACCGCGATAACTGGAATATCGAGTGCCAGTGCCATCGCCTTGGCAAACGAGCTTCCAACCATCAGCGACCCTATCAGGCCCGGGCCGGCAGTGAATCCTAAAGCATTGAGATCAGTTTTTGAAATACAAGACAACCGCATTGCTTTTTCTATCACCGGAATGATGACCTGCACATGTTGCCTGCTTGCAAGCTCAGGTACCACGCCCCCATACTGCTCATGAACATGCTGGGAAGCAATCACATTCGACAGGATTTTCCCATCGCAAATAACCGCCGAAGCAGTTTCATCACACGATGACTCAATGGCGAGGATGCTGATTGGCATGAAGTTCGACCTTTTACCGGCAAATTTATGAAGTAACTTTATCCCTCGCTGAAATCATTCACTGCTTCAGGTTTGAGCATTTTCAAAAAAATAGGAAACGTTCTTTTAATACTGCTCGGAATCATACTGATCGCAGCGGGCTGGTTTCTTTATAAAATTGAGCGCCCTGAATTTCAAACCCGGCTGACACAAAAGCTCTTCCATTACTTCTCCGAAAAAACTCATGCTGAGATGAGTATTGGAAAAGTACAGATCCGGTTCTTTAATTCACTCACTCTAAATGAGGTGCTCATCAGAGATCTGAATCATGACACGCTGATTGCCTCAAAAACCATTGAAGCGAAATTCAGCATCATCAGCCTTCTGAAGGGACAATATGCAGTTGAATTCATCCGGCTGGATGAGGCAGTTGTATTCCTGCACAAGCTACGCAGTGATACTGTCTGGAATTATCAGTTCCTGGCAGATGCGTTGAGCAGTAAAAGCACATCCTCTGAAAAATCAAGCTTTAAGCTGGATCTTGAAAGCATCGAAATGAATCAAACACATTTCGTGATGCTGGATGAGCCAAATATTATTAAACTGGATTTTGTTCTGCCCGAACTGCAAATTGCTGTGAGCAAAATGGATTTCGATCAACCTTTATTTGATCTGAAAAAAATATTACTCAATAATTCTGATTTTAAGATAACTAAACTGAAGCGAACTGAAATTGATACTTCAACCTATCCGCAGCCGGATACAAACGTGGTTCATATTAATTCCAAAAATATCAGTCTTCTCGTGGCTGATCTGGAGTTCACGCAATCACGATTCACTTATGATGATTTGAATGAGCCGGAATCTTCCGGTGGTTTTGATGGCTTTCATCAGCGGTATGATAATCTGAATTTACACTTTATCAACGGCTCATTAATATATGATACCATCAGTGCGCGGATTGAAAATATATCATTCCAGGAGAAAAGTGGTTTTATCGTAAATCATATGGAGGCCGATGCAAACATCACCCCCTCAGAGTCAAGGGCCGATCACCTTACACTCATCACTCCCAATTCCCTGTTGAGTGATTATTTTTCTTTTACTTATACCAACTTCCATGCGTTCCTCAATTTCACCGATGAAGTAACGATGAATGCGCACCTGCATAAATCAGGTATTTCGATGAAAGATGTCAGCTTTTTTATACCCGGGATGAATGGAAATTCGGAAAAGCTGGTTGCCGATGGAGATGTTAAAGGAACCATAAGCAATCTGAAATCAAAAAATCTGAAACTGCAAACCGGAAGCATTTCGCATTTCGCAGGCAGCATTGAAATGAAAGGATTGCCTTCAATTAATGAAACATACATCGAGCTTAAAGTAAATGATCTTTTTACAGGAGTCATGGATGTGCAGCGGTGGATTTCTTTTTCGAAAGTGCCTGTTGAGCTTGCACGTTTCGGCAACTCGCATTTCAGCGGATCGTTCTCCGGCTTTGTCAATGACTTTGTTGCGTACGGGGTGTTCAATACCCAGCTCGGGCAGATCACGAGTGACCTTAATATGAAATTCAATTCCGGCCTTTCTGCGGCTCAGTATTCGGGTAGTCTCAGCACCAGTGATTTCAATCTCGGAAAACTGATTGCGCAGGACAGCGTACTGGGCAATATTTCTTTTGCGCTGAATGTTAACGGTAGCGGACTAAGGCTCTCTACCATGAATGCAAAAATGAGCGGAACGCTCAGGCAGATTGAATTTCTTGACTACAATTATCAGAATGCCATCGTAAATGGAACGCTGGACAGCAAGATTTTTACCGGAAATGTTAGTCTTCATGATCCGAATATCCGGCTTGAATTCAATGGAAAAGTGGATATGAATTCCCAGCTGCCTGTTTATGATTTCAAAGCCAGAATTGACACCGCCAATCTTCTTGCTTTAAAGCTTTCCCGCAAACCCTATACGGTTTCAGCGAAGATGGATATGAATATGAGCGGCAGAACCATTGATGATTTTCTTGGTTATGCGAAAGCGTCGGATATTGTTTTTAGTGATGAAAAGAGAATTTGGAAAATGGATTCAATGCTCCTGGCAATTGATATCAAGAAAAATGGGAATGGAAGGAAAATGCTCCTTACCACCCCGATTGCAGACGCCCGCTTCGACGGATATTTTGCTCTTACAAAGCTGCCCCGCGCCTTTCTTTCAGTGATTGATCATTACCTTCCTTCCTTTCCGGGTGAATATCCTGCTTCTGATACGCTGCAGGATTTTGAATTTCGCATTGCACTCAATAATATTTCAGAGGCAGAACAATTTTTTTTTCCCGATTTGCGGGGGGTTGATTCAACCAAAATTCTGGGGCATTTTAATTCTGCTCAATACGCCATTTCTTTCTTAGGAAAAGTGCCTGCACTTGGCTACAGGAATTTTGATTTCGGCGATGTTACGGTCAGCGCCGAAACGAAAAATGATTCTTTCCATGTTAAGGCAGGTTCCCGCAGCGTCAGGCTGAGTGATTCGCTATCGATAATGGATCCGCTGGTAGAGGTGGTGCTGAATAACAACACTGCTACAGTATTCATGAAGGGAGCCAGTCCTGACAATCTTAATTATGTAAATATTCTTTCGAAAATCAGCGGTGATTATTCATTGTTGCAGATGCACATTATGCCTTCTGATCTTGTGCTAAATGGAAGGCCATGGAAAATTTCAGAGGATAATCTGATTACATACAGCGAGGAAAGGCTGATGTTTCAGAATTTTTCACTTACCACTGAAACACGGATGCTTACTGTCAGTAATGTTAACACGCGTGTAAAAGCCACGAATCTTCAGCTTGATTTTGAAAATATCCCGATTCATGATTTTCATGAATTCATTTCATGGAATGATGTGCAACTTAATGGAAACCTGAATGGAACCATGCAGGTTTATAACGTTCTTCATTCCCCGCGTTATTCTTCATCCATTACTATCAATGATTTCAGTGCAAATGGAAAAAAAGTTTCCCTGGTAACCGGGAATGTAAGCTACCTTCCTGAGGATGACAGGATGACCTTGAAGCTGCAGCTCAGTGATGAGAAATATGATGTGGTTGCATCGGGTTATTATTATCCGCTGCGCGGGAATGATCAGCTAAGGATAGAAATGGATATAAAAAAAGCTGATCTTGAAATGCTCGAAGCTCTTTTATTTGAGGGGATGATTTCGAATACCGCGGGTTCTGCATACGGAAATTTATTATTGACAGGATCACCTGCCAGGCCGATGCTCACCGGGGAAGTAAATGTTACTGCACTTTCAACAAAAGTGAATTATTTGCAGACGGTGTATCATTGCCATGATGTCCCGATAATTTTTAAGGAGAATGAAATTGATCTGGGTAAGCTAACGCTGTTTGATGAGAACAACGATTCGGCACAGGCCCGCGGCTCTGTCTTCCATAACCATCTTGGTGAGTGGAGCATGAATGTTTCTATCGCGACAAAAGAATTCCTTGTCCTTAAAACCACGGCAAAAGATGATTCTGTTTTTTATGGAACAGCAGTAGCATCCGGCATCGTGAGGTTCATTGGAGCGGTGGATGAGATGGAAATACGCGCATCCGTTACTTCACTGAAGGGTACCAATATCAGTGTTCCGGTAAGCAGTGCTTCATCCTTTGGTCAGCGTTCTTTTATCCGCTATGTAAATAAGAATGACAGTCTGCAGGCATTCATACCCAGTGCCTATTACCGGGTGGCCGGCTTAACCATGGATTTGAATTTGGAAATTACTCCTGAAGCTGAAATTCAAATCATTTTCGATGAGCAAACCGGCGACATCATCAGAGGAAGCGGAAACGGAAACATCCGCATGGCCATCAATACCAAGGGTGATTTTTCCATGTTCGGAACCTTCACCATTGAAAGAGGTAATTATCTCTTTACTCAGTTTAATTTCTTCAACAAATATTTTACAATTGAAAACGGAGGCACCATTGTATGGAACGGCGATCCCTATGGTGCCGCCATCGTTCTCTCAGCGATCTATTCCACCAGGGCATCGCTGATTGATCTCGTTCCGCAGGCTGCAGGAATCAGTGATAATGACCGCCGTGAACTGCAGAAAAGGTATGCAGTGGATCTTTATCTGAAGCTATCAGGCAATCTCTTTTCGCCTGACATTTCATTCGATATCAGGCTGCCCGAAGTTTCAACAGTAAGCAGCGCCGCAAATGTTGAGTTGCTACGCCTGATGCAGGATGAGAATGAGCTTAACAGGCAGGCATTCGGAATTATTGTGCTCGGGCATTTTATTCCTCCGGGCACTACAGGACTTGGCGGACAGAGTCTTGGTGCCACGGGCATCAATTCACTCAGCGGATTTATTTCGAGCCAGATCAATTCGCTCGCTTCCCAGGTCCGGAGCGATATTGACTTCGCAGTGAATTACCAGAGCTACCAGGCAAATCTGAATTCAAATACCAATGATCCAAACAGTTTTGTGCAGCGGAATGAACTGCAGGTGGCATTGACGAAACGATTTTTCAATGACAGGTTAGCAGTGGATGTAGGCGGCAATTTCGATTTCGGCTCCTCAAATCCCGGATTGCCCGCGAGCCAGGGCACCAATGGTGTTGCAGGTGATTTTTCGGTAGAATATAAAATTACCCCGGATGGGAGAGTGAGCGGCAAAGTTTTCAGCACCAGCGATTATGATGTTATAGATGAAAGAAATAAAACCAGGAACGGCGTGGCGATTAAATACACGCGTGACTTTGACAACCTGAGAGAGCTGATTAAGGATCCTGAAAAGAAAAAACAAAGGGAATTGAAAAGAGAAGTGAAAAAGAAACTGAAGGAAAAGAAAGAAATGGAGGCTCCGGATGCCCTGAATGGAAAATAAAATAATTTTTCTGTTTCACCGTCCATATAACATCTGTTAATTTTGCCGGACCATGCTCGCAGCCTTTCTTGAAACTCCCCTGATCAGCATTCTCCTGATCGTTCTTGCGCTGAGGCTTTTCTTCCCCGCACTTTTTGGCGTAAGAAGAAAGAGCGCACCTCCTCCAAAAGAACAAACTAATATCCGCGATGATTCGCGAAATAAAAAACCAGACATCAATCAACAGGCAGGCAAGTATATAGATTACGAGGAAATTAAATAAACACATTGCCTCATGCCAGGTTACCCTCCCTCCGGCTCTTAATCCTGTACAGCCTCATTGTGTAAGAATTATCTTCGCTCAAATTTTATACTCAAATGAACCTGGAAGAAAAAATAATGAATGATTTAAAGGAGGCAATGAAGAATAAAAATGAGGGAATGCTGCGCGGCATCCGGGCAATCAAGTCAGCCATTATTGTTGCTAAAACAGAACCCGGAGCAACCAGGGAATTGAATCAGGAGCAGGAATTAAAAATTCTTCAGAAGCTAATGAAACAAAGAAAGGATTCACTGGAAATCTACGAGCGAGAAAACCGGGAAGACCTTGCAGGCAAGGAACGGGAAGAAATTGCAGTAATTGAAAAATATCTTCCGCAACAAATGAATGCTGACGAATTAATACAAGTACTCAGCAAAATAATAGCAGATACAGGAGCAGCTACCCCGCAGGACATGGGTAAAGTGATGAGCGCTGCAACCAGGCAGCTTGCCGGCAGGGCAGATGGTAAATCAATTTCTGCCATGGTAAGAGAGTTGTTAAGCAATTCGTGAATTTCAAATTGTTAGTGAATTGCAACAGCAAAAAACAGAGTGTAATTAATATTAACCAATAACTTTTCTATTGTGTGGATTGATATCCTCTTTCTGCTTATTGCCATTTACAGCTTATTGAAGGGGTGGCGCCAGGGATTCATCATTTCACTTTTCACCACACTTGCCTGGATACTTGGAATTACCGGCGCATTAAAACTTTCCACCGTATTCGCAGTAACGCTTCGTGATCGCTTCGACTTCACATCTCCTTATACGCCTGTAATTTCTTTCATTCTCATCTTTCTGCTGATTGCATTTATTGTCTATCTCATCGGTAAAGCCCTGGAAAAATTCATTCAGATTATTCAGCTTGGATTCATTAACAGGATACTGGGTTCATTGCTGCGCTTAATTGTCTTTGCCTTATTATTCAGTTTATTCATATGGCTTATTAACCAGGCCGGAATGATATCTCCGGAAAAAAAAGTTGAATCGAGAACATACAGCTTTCTTCAATCATACTCTCAATATGCTATCGATCTTTGCAATGAATACATGCCTACCCTTAAAAGTATTTTCTACGATATAGAAATCTTCTTTGAGGAGCTTGCAGGAAAAAAAACAGCATAGCTCTACCCTTTGCCAATGAATTCTGAATAAAATGCTTCTTCTGGATAACTATGATTCCTTTACTTATATCCTTCAGGATTATTTCACACAGTTAGGAAAACCGTGTGATGTATACCGGAATGATGAAATAACACTTTCAGAAATTGATTCTCTTCATCCACCAGCCATTATTCTTTCACCCGGGCCTTCAACACCTGCAAAATCGGGAATCATGATGGAAGTGATCAGGAACTACTACGATAAAATTCCAATACTGGGCATCTGCCTTGGTCATCAGGGCATCGGAGAATTTTTCGGATCTGAACTGGTCCGTGCTGAAAAAATCATGCATGGTAAAACATCACCGGTATTTCACACCTCGCATCCGGTGTTTCAAAACATCCCTTCTCCTTTTATGGCGATGCGTTACCATTCCCTTCTCCTCAGAAATATAGAATCAACACCATTACAATTGATCGCAAAAACAGCGGATGATGAGGTAATGGCGATCATTCATCCGGAATATAAGATCTGCGGCATACAGTTCCACCCTGAATCAATTCTTACTCCACATGGGATTAATATTTTAAGAAACTGGCTTTACTGGATTCAATTAAAATGAATTTTCACTGACTGGTGAAACAGTCAATTGTGCCCTGTTAGATAAAATTTATTTCCTTATCAGGAGCTGTTTGGAAATAATAGAAATTTGAAAATTTAAATTTCGACAGGCTCAACTGATTCGCGCAGAGGTCACCCCTGAGCTTGTCTAAGGGTTGAATTCCAAACAGCTTCTGATTCATCCGGTGAAATTTTTTTGCAATTCAACGATGGTGAATTATTAAGACGGGTGACCAAAAAATCATCATAATCAGCTTGCTTTAATTTCAAGGGTACTGCCCGCACTTTTTCATTTCCGGTTTTCATAATATTTACTTACCATCAGTGATACAGGTATGCCAACCGCCACAATCAGTATAAGCATCCCAATGGATGCCTGCAGCAGATTGAAGGGAGATTTAGGTGTGTTACTCATCGGAACTACAATCCTGTTCATAACGATCCAGATAAAAACTCCGTACGATGCCCCCGTCAGTACCCTATTTACTGATAGCACAGGGAGGCGGGGATACGCCAAAAAAAATAATATAGGCCAGAATAAAATGATCAGGAAGTGAAAAAACAATCCACACCACGCCATGAAGGCTCCGCCCGTCAATGCGGGTGCGCCAAATACCCCGCTTGCAATATAGTTAAGTACCAACAGGGGATTCTGGCCGCGCCTCAGGTAATAGTGGACAAAGGCGATCAGTATATCCAGTGAACCCGCCAGCAGAATGGTCTTAATAATGACTGACGATACTTTTTCTGAATGACTGATATCAGTAGATTCTATGTTTCCGATTTGTAAATGACGATATCATATAGCAAGGAATACCTCAAAAATAAAATGTTAACCATCATGAAAAAGAAATGAACCTAATCCAGTCCCTTTATTACCCTCCGTTCTTTAAGCCACTTTTCAATTTCTTTCAGCGGCATGGCATTCCACGTCATATCACGGGTTAATCCTCCTTTGCGGGCCGAGATCACCCCGTAATAAATGTTTTCAATTTCACCAATACTATGTGCATCAGGATTTACGGAGATCATCACCCCTTTCTTAATTGCATATGGTATATGTGACCAGTCCATGTCAAGCCGGTAAGGATTAGCATTGATTTCGATGACCACATTGTTCTCCGCACATGCATCAATGATTTTTTTGTAATTCACCGGATAGCCTTTGCGAATCAGCAATTTTCTACCCGTCAGGTGGCCCAAAATGGTTGTATAAGGATTTTCAATCGCTTTCAGAAGGCGGCGCGTGGCTTTCTCTTCATCCATTTTCAGCAACTGATGAACTGATATGATTACAAGGTCGAAACGCTTTAGAAAATCATTTGAATAATCGAGATCACCGGAAATAAGTATGTCTGATTCAATACTTTTAAAAATTTTGAACGGTGCAAGCTTGCTGTTCAATGACTCTATCTCCCCAAGCTGCCTGATGATCTTCTCTTCTGAAAGTCCGCCTGCATAATGTGCGTTTTTGGAATGGTCAGAAATCACGACATATTCAAATCCTTTTTCCTTTGCTGCGATCACAAAATTTTTAAGGGTATCAATACCATCGCTCCATGTCGTATGATTATGAACAAGCCCCCTGATGTCCTTAACAGCAACAAGGCTGTCGAGTTTTTTCTGAGTAGTGAATTTCCATTCCGCAACGTTTTCCCTCAACTCGGGAATGATGTATGGCATGCCCGCCGCGGTATAAAAGTCCTGTTCTGACTGGCATGACTTACTACGCTGCTTAATCCGGCTGATCATCTTTTTTGTATGCGCTTCATTTCCTGTCCTCAGAAAAAGTTCAAAATAATAATCGGGACCCGGTATGAGATAAATTGTAAAAGGAATTTCATTTAGAGTATGACCTTTTATCCCGGCGGTTGAAGATGCTTCAATGATAAGAAATCCGAGAGCCGGTTTTTCAGCATTAAACTGCTTTTCAGTTAATGCACATACTATTTCAATTCGCTCAACGATGTTGCACTTCCGGCGTACATCACCGCATAAGCTGATCTTATCTGTTTTGAATATTCGCCTTAATAATTCCGTGATTTTATCCGCCTCATCTTCGATGGTAGCAAAATGAAATCTGCCGGCGTTGCTTTTGTAATAATCAATTGCCTTAATAATATTCTGCTGTGTCTTTTCACCAAACCCTTTGAACTGAGCAACTTCATTATTCCTGCAAGCCTTAAGCAACACATCCATATGATCAATACCAGCCTGCTTCCAAAGTACTGCTAACTTCTTACCGCCCAGCCCCTTGATCCGCATCATCTCAAATATGCCTGCGGGAGTTAATTGAATCAGTTCATCAAGCATTTGAATGGCAGATGTAGCTTTGATCTCCTCAATTTTTGACACCACCATCGAATTGAATATTTTTTGCAGTTCACCTTTGTCCATTTCCACCACATTCCGTGTAAGTCCGCTCATCTGAAATGCAGCTACAGAGAATGATTTGGATGCCCTGTCATCCTCACCATGAAGCATCATCAGCTCAGCAAGGGTTCTTAAAAGTGATGCGGCTTCGCCATTCGATATCATAAAATAGTTTCCCGGTAAAAATAAAGTGCAGATTAAAGAGCCATCTACCGATATGCTAATGGCTCATTTGATCATAGCACATTCGGTGTATTCTTTTATATCCCTCATTGCGGTTAAATCAATGATCATTTTATCCGAAGAAAAGCGATATATCCTCATCCTCTGTATTCCGCTCAATTCACTGAAATGCAACCTAAATTTTTTTTGCAGTAATTGCTATTAAGCGCAAGTTTGCTTCCTGTATTGCTCCTTAAATTTAAACATGAAAATTCCCTATTTCCTCATCACGGCCATTTCAATAATCATATACTCTCCCGCCGTTGCTTACACCGTAACACAACTCGCTGCAACCTATCAGAGCGGACAAGTATTTCTTACCTGGAAAAACCCGGATGCTGTTAACCTGAAATATAAGGTATACCGCTCCACTACGGAATTTACGGCAAGCTCGCAGCTCAACAGTAAAAATTTTCTCGGATATGTGCGTGACAGCTCAGGAAAAAATATCCGTAAGTCACAATTACAGCAGCAGGATTTTTATTTCGTGATCAAAGCAGGCAATGCACAACTCAAACCGGTCAAAGGATTGTACGTTGTTACCTGCACGAATAAAAAAAATCATTTTTATGCCATTACCGTGGTAAATCTTTCTACCGGTATTGAAGATAAAAACCTGACAGCCGGAAGCAACAGCCTGAATACATCTGTTATTGAACAGAAATCCACACCGCAACCGGTGCTGCAGAACACTGTTATTCAGCCCAATGGTGACATCAATTATGAATATGTTATCTGGGGAAATAACCAGGATGTTTCAACATATGCCGCCTTTAACAATTGCGGGTCGTATGGCTATAACTACACCTTTGTTACACGGGATCCCGGTATCAGCAGCCCCCTTTTCATAGAGTTCCAGGATAATGATCCTTTCGCACAGGCGGATAGCAGTGAATGCAACGAGTGCAACATCCTTGTGCTCGATGACTGGCTGCCCAATGGAAACAATACGATATGGACCGGATTCAACACGAATTATGATATGTATTCAAATACCAATCCTGTGCAAACGGGTGGTACCGTCCGGATGTATACTCAGAACCGGCTGAAGAATATCTTACAGTGGGCAAAGGCGCAGCCGAATGTTGATCCCGCAAAAGTTTACTCGTCAGGATTTTCTCACAACGGCTATGGGGCACTGCTCACTTCTATTCTTCATCCTGATGATATTGCAGCAACCTCTGAAACATCCGCACCCATCATCATCAAAGCGTTTCCGGGGAGTGACCGGGAAACACAATGGTGCTCTTATTATTCCGATTTGAAAAGCGACATTCTTAATCCCAAGACCGGTGATACCCTTCCCATCTGGCATGTGTTTGATTTGTCAACCATGTTTAATTTAAACATGAATCGGTCACTCCCCTATTTTACCGGAGTGAATGGAAAGCAGGATGTGACGGTGGGATGGGTCCAGTATCTTCTCTGGTATGATTCAGTAAACCTGAACCGGCAGGGAGGAGTATGGTACTGGGATCAGCGCAATCATTCCGGCCAGGGCAAAAATTTTTCTGTTCAGGAAACTCATCCTGATTTTCTTCGCTTCAGCACCAACAAATCTTACCCGGCATTTTCCTATTGCAGCATCAATCAGAATCCCGGCAATGGCGATGTAAATAGCGGCGATCTCTATGGTGCAATCAATGGTTATCTGGATTGGGATGATGTTTCAATCAAGGATAAAAACTGCAGCTATTCGATCAGGTGCTTTATTAAAGATTTTTATGTAAACGGAATATTGCAATCCCAGTATGATTCATGCACCACAGATATCACCTTACGGCGCTTACAAAAATTCCAGCCTGTGTATGGTGATATGATTAGCTGGAAGGTGAAGAACTCAATCAATAAGATTGTGCAACAAGGAAGTTTCACATTCAGCGATACTCTTCCACCCACCATTTACGGAGCGAAGATTTACAGGACCGGATCAACTCTTTCATTTTCTATCAACAATTGCCTGAAGGAAGCTGTAACTACTGTATGTACTACGGAAATGGAATTTGTAAGAACCGGCGACGGATATAATGCTACGGTTGATCTTACTTCAGCTTGTAATGCACTGATTTCGGTGAGTGATTTATCAGGAAGAATAATAAGCAGTCAAATGATTCCGATGCAGTGGGGAAGCAACAAATTTTCGGTTTCGCTGGAACACGGTATTTTCCTGCTGAAGCTTACTGCCGGGGAAATTTCGGTAGTAAGAAAACTTTACTTCTGATCTGCACCCGGTGAAATAAGTAAAAATTCCAGGAATCTTCCTGCAATTTGAAAACCGGTTAAAAGGTGTGCTGAATTAACTATTTCTTTTCCTTTTCTTCAAGTTGCTTCTGCACTTTTAAACCCAGTGTCTGCCCCCATTCCTGACCGGCAAGTATGGATTCCTGTGCAATGGCAGGAAGCTCCTGAACAAATTTTTGTCCGGCCGGGGATTCATAAAATTGTATGATCTTTAAAATATCCTCATTCGTAAAATGCTTTTGATAAATCGGAATCATCATCGCCGTAAGCTCATTGAAATCAATTTGCTTTTCAAACTCACTCCAGAATTCATCATTCACATCGGGCATTGCTTGCCTGAAACTTTTAAGCATCGTACCCATCATTTGCTTTTGCAATTTTACTGATCCGGTAAGGTCAAGCAGCCTCCTGATGTTACCAACATTTGCGGTATCGGGTAATGCAACTGTTTGACTGAATGCGGGAATCAGGAATAGTACTGCCGCACCCACCAGAAGAAATTGTTTCATTTAAAATTTTTTTTAGTTGCCCGGAGAAAACATAACCGGCATTACCCATTAGCAGTTCATATATCCTAAAATCCAGTAAAGAAGAAAGAAGATAATAATGGTGCCGAGGCATCCTCCGCCTAATTTTGATGCACCGTATCCTGCAATAATTGTTCGTAGCCAGTTTTGCATTATTTGAATTTTAACTGATGAAAGAAATCCATATCACGGGGGAAAAATAAAAATCTTTCCTCAACAATTATCAATATCTGCTGCTTCAATTTAAAAAGGAGTGCAATATGACTTCCGCAATCGCCTGTTTTTAGAAAAGAAAAGGGCTAATGGTTGAATCCATTAACCCTTTCATCAGCAGATACAGTCGTCCTTCGAAATGCCTGACTTAAAATAGATTTATCTGGCAGGAATAAATTTTCCGTCAGAACTGAATGTCATCCATTTTCCATTCACCAATACCTGGTAAACCGTATTGCCATCGGAGGTCGAGAGCTTGTAAACCTTCTCCGCAGACTTACCCGAGTATTCCTTGGTCAAATACGTACTCACTTGTGCAGGCAGCGTTGCGTTGCTTACCTGAACACCAGTACCTAATATCTTTCCCGAATTATCAAACATCACCTGCTCTTCCATTTTATTTTTATCCGGATAGGTAACCATGTAACCATTTTGCCCGCGATACCAGATGGCATTGGCCTGGTTGGGATATTTCTCCATATAAATTCTGTTTATTGAAGAAGGAACATCGGTAGCAGACAGTTTGGTCTGGTTTCCATAATCCCACCATGCGCCATTCACATAAGGGGTGGTTGCATTCGGAGTACCGGCGGCAGGTGTTTGATTGATACCTGTCTGGTTTGGATCAGTAGCCGGATTGGCAGTAGTACCTCCCGGATTTGGTTTTACAGTACTGGGATTTTGATTCCCGATTATAGACGGGCTTGTGTTATTTGGATTAGGTGACGTGCCATTGGTATTAACCCCATTGGGATTCACATTGGTAACATTCGGATTGCTGCTGTTGATGTTGGGTTGCGTTCCGTTTGAATTGATGGTGTTCGGATTTTGATTTGATCCGTCAGGATTTTGGATGGTTCCTGCAGGATTTTGATTGATTCCATTCTTATCCTGGTTGGGATATGGTGTATTTCCGGTTTGTGCCTGCCCTTCGTAAAGACATACGATGAACAGCATGCAGATTGCTATTTGTTTCATAATTAATAGTTTGATTTGAGGTTCACATAAGTAAAATGATGCCAGAATAAAATGCGTATCGCTTTACCGATACCATCGCTCCCCGCGATGCTATCTATTGGGAACATAGCTTACTGATGCCATCACTCAAAGCGGTGGTATCGGTTTTAAAATCAGCAGCCATTCATGCTTCAGACAGGTCTTTGATTTTCAGCAGCGCCTTATCCCACATCAGCGACATAGGCTCTATATATTCCGGAGACATATCCGACTCAATGGACAGCATAGTAATTCCATCACTTACAGTCAGGAAATAATTTTCATGCCCGCCCCTGATTTGCTGCGCCTCACTGCTTTTGTAATCTTCAACATGGGCATTCACAATACCCTCATATTCCACTGAAAGTGCTTCCGCGGGTTTGTTGAGAACGATTTTTCCCACGAGTCCATTGCCCTTGCTGTCTTTAAAAACCACCTTGCTTCTCTCTTTCCAGTCAGTTTCAGCATAGGTGCCCTCGCTGAATTCAGCATACCATAACCGGGTGTATTGATCGTTCGTTAAAACCTCCCAGACCTTTTGTGAAGACGCACTGATGGAGATGGATTTTTTAATTTTTTCTGTTTTCATAGTTGTTGGTTTTTTAAATGAATTAGCCCTTGCTCATAGCTGCCGGATCCATATAAAACACCTCCCACAGGTGTCCATCAGGATCCTGGAAACTGCGTGAATACATCCAGCCCTGATCCTGTGTGTCATTGGATTCTTTGGCACCCGATGCCATAGCCTTCGTGATCATCTCATCAACTTTTTGCCTGTTCTCAAGAGATATGGCTACGATCACCTCTGTGCTTTTCGATGAATCAGTGATTTCTTTCTTAATAAAAGTTTTGAAAAAAGGTTCTGCCAGGAGCATGATGAAGCTGTCATCACCCACGATCATGCAGGTGGCATTCTGATCAGTAAACTGAGGATTGAATTTGAAACCGAGGGAGGTGAAAAAAGCAATTGATTTATCAAGGTTTTTCACTGGTAAATTCACGAAGATTTGTGTTACCATTATTTTTAGGTTTTTGTTTGTTAATTAAAGTGTGTTATAAAGTTTAACGAAAAGCCCGCGCTTACGGATAAGTAAAATTTTAAGTTCTAAACGGTTGATGACTGGGGTTTTGGTCTGCTGAAATCTTTAGAATCGGATAAGTCCGCCTTACCCATAGTTCCCGTTGTACTTAGACTCTGATTCTTTATCCTATGATAAAATATGTAGGAAACTGTCAAAAGCACCAGCCCGATGAAAGGTATCATGGCTTCACTAATACCATCTATCACCAAGTGCCCTGTCATTGCTGAGATAAACGTGATTCCAAATCCCACATAGGCCCATTCCTTCAGCCGCGCAGGTATCATGGGAAGAATAAGAAGTATCCCACCGAGTATTTTACCAACGGTAAGCTCTATTCTGAAATAGTCAGGGAATCCAAGATGGCTGATGCCTTCCTTCGCCATTTCACTATTAAATGTGAGGGCGGGAATAACAGATTCAAGTATCACAATCAGGCTGGTGAAAATCCAATAAATAATCCGGTCTCTCTTTAAAGACCTGTTTTCAGTTGCTGATTTCATTTTGGTTTTGATTTTTATGATGGTCTAAGGATTAATCTATTTATAGAATTTTATTCGTATTTCATCGCCTCATATCCTAAAAGTCGGCGGTACAATCCGATCTGTCCAAGACAATATGACTCTCGATCGGTGCACCCTGTAATCGAGTCAAAAAAAGCGAGGTCTTTGCCGGGCATGCCGTATGGATCCGGGCCGTTTAGCTGATCCTCCGTCAGGTTCAACAGTGAATCTCTCAATAGCGGGCTGATTTTTTCCCAGTCCTTTTTGAATTCAGCAAGAGGCGGATAAGTAATGCCGTCCTGTATGCCTTTATGATCCCTGAACAGCTCATGCGAGGTCTGTTTAACTTCATGTCCCGAGAAGGTGGCTAACTGATACCGCTCCT
>JBDSEA010000108.1:0-11232 GCA_039920305.1 Chitinophagales bacterium | reverse complement strand
GCAACCCCTTGTTGACTGGAAAATACAGGAGGGAATTAAAACGGAGATGGTGGATGTAGCCACCATCGGAAACGATGCTGCTTCCATCAAAAATTACGTGACAGACTACTATAACACTCATGGTCTTACCTTTCTTCTTCTCGCAGGTGATGATGCACAGGTGGCAACCGGATTTGTCTCGGGGGCAGGTGATTCTGATAATCAGTATGGATACATTACCGGCAGCGATCATTACCAGGAAATTTTTGTGGGAAGGTTTTCTGCAACCACCGGATCTGATATTACCACCCAGGTGGATCGGACTATAGAATATGAAAAAAATCCGCTTGTTGATTCCTATTACGCAAAAGGCGTGTGCATTGCTTCTGAATTTGGAGCAGGTATCGGCGATGACGGAGAAGCCGATTATGATCATGAAAGGAATATCCGGAATCAGCTTCTTGGATATACCTATACTGACATTCAGGAATTATATGACAAGGATCATCCCGGAGGTAATGATGCCAGCGGTAATCCCGGCTCAGCTGACCTTGCGGATTTAGTAAATTCAGGAACAGGCATTATTAACTATACAGGCCACGGAAGTGAGACGAGCATCGTAACCACCGGTTTTGATAACAATGATGTTAATGACCTTACGAATGTACACCACTGGCCTTTTCTCTGGATCGTAGGTTGTGTGACCGGAGATTTCAAGAATACCACCTGCTTCGCCGAGGCGTGGGCAAGAGCAACCTACAATGATGAACCCAGTGGATCGGTTGCTAATTTTATGTCCACGGTCAATCAGTACTGGGCTGAGCCCATGGAGATGCAGGATGAAGGAAACAATCTTTTAGCTGAGGCCGAAGCGGATAACATCAAACGGACCTTTGGTGGTTTATCAATTAATGGCTGTTTCAGCATGAACGATGCATACGGCCAGTCAGGATATGATATGACTGACACCTGGACCATTTTTGGAGATCCGTCACTCATGATCCGTACGGCTGAGCCAGTCAGTATGAATATTACTCATGATCTGCAGATTGTTCAGGGCTCGGTGCAATTTGAGCTAAATTGTGATTTTGATGGCGCATTGGTTTCCATTACCCGTAACAATATAATTCTGGGTACAGAAAATGTATCAGGAGGTGTTGCTGCTGTCCAGTTTGAAAATATACTTGCAAATGTTGACAGTGTGGTGATTACCGTTACCGGCTTTAACAAGCTCCCCTACATCATGATCATTCCGGCAATTCAGGCTACAGGGCCGGTATTGGTAAATACTGCTTCAACCATTAATGATGCCCTGGGAAATAATAATGGCAAGGCAGATTATAATGAAGTCGTATCAATGGATATAACTGTTGAAAATGTGGGTTCAGCCACTGCAGGGAATGTAATTGCAGCCCTCGCTTCCATCAATCCTTACATCAGCATTACTGATGATGCTGAAACCCTTGGAGATATTACCAGCGGTGCCGTTGATGATCAGAGCGCCGCTTTTAGCTTTACTGTTGCCGGGAATGTTCCTGACGCAACCATGGCTGATTTCATTTTAACATTAGCAGATGATTCGGGCGGAGTATGGACTTCAGGAATAACGGTGTTACTTAACGCACCGGTGCTTACCGTAACAAGCCTTTCAATTGATGATGCTTCAGGAAATAATGATGGAAAACTGGATCCGGGTGAAACGGTTACTCTGAATATTTCCAACTCTAACACCGGTCATGCCGATGCACAGAACACCACCGGTATATTGACTTCATCAAATCCATACATCACCATTTACAATTCTAATTATTCATTTGGAAATCTAATGGCAGGCTCAACCTCGGCCGCCACATATTCCGTAAGCGTTGATGCAAATACCCCCTTTGGCACTGATGTTTCTTTTGCTTACACAGTAACTGCCGGCAGTTATTCTGCAGCATTGAATTTCATTTCAACCGTAACGCCTGCAATTGAAGATTTTGAAACCAGTGACTTTTCTCAATTTGATTGGCAGTTGAGTGGTGATGAGGTTTGGAAAACTGAATCGTATGATGTTTTTGAAGGAACGTATTCAGCACGCTCGGGTAATCTCAGCAGTAATCAGTCTTCCATACTCACGATTGCACTGAATGTGATTTCAGATGATGACATTTCTTTCATGATGAAAGTTTCTTCTGAACCCAACTACGATTCATTAACTTTTTCAATCGATAATGTGAGTATGGGTAACTGGTCAGGCACCATTGACTGGTCAGTACAGTCCTTTCCTGTCACTGAAGGCAACCATACCTTCACCTGGAAATATCAAAAAGATGGTGCAGTTAATATCGGTTATGATTGTGCATACCTCGACAACATTTTTCTGCCGGCCTTCCAGTCAGCCGTTAATATTTCTTCAGCAAATGCTTCTGTTGATATTTGCAGCTATCCAAATCCCTTCAGTCAGCTCACATTTATTGATTATACGGTTAAAAGCATTTCCGATGTTTCTGTTCAGGTATTTGATCTGAATGGCAGGCTTGTTAAAACAATTTTGAGCAATGAACTCCAGGCGCCGGGTCAGTATCATTTGGGATTCGATGGCTCATCACTTGCAAATGGCAATTATTATTGCACCTTCACGATGGGTGATAAAACTTTTACGGAGAAACTGGTTTTGAATAAGTGATCAGAATTTGATGACAACCACAATCAAATTTCCTGCAAAGCCGGGCATTTTTTTGAAGATTTCCTTAGAAGCAGATGCCTGTTTGACTTCGGCTTAACGAATTATCTTTGAAGAACTGATCTATTGCCTTCATGCAAAAGCCGGAAGCTTATCATCCCAAAAATAAAATCCGCATTGTTACAGCGGCATCCCTCTTTGACGGGCATGATGCTGCGATTAACATCATGCGCCGCATCATTCAGGCAAGCGGTGCTGAAGTAATACATCTTGGTCATGACCGCAGTGTTCAGGAAGTGGTGGACTGTGCGGTTCAGGAAGATGCACAGGCAATTGCCATGACCAGTTATCAGGGTGGGCACATGGAGTATTTTAAGTACATGTATGACTTGCTTAAGGAAAAAAATTGCAGCCACATAAAAATTTTTGGCGGCGGCGGCGGCGTAATTCTCCCCCATGAAATTGAAGAGCTGCATAACTATGGAATCACCAGGATTTATTCACCGGATGATGGAAGAACTTTAGGCTTGCAGGGAATGATCAATGACCTGCTGAGGCAGAGTGATTTTCCTCTCGGCAACCGGGTTAATGGTGAGGTGAAGGCATTGAGCAATACCGATCATCATGCTATAGCGATGTTGATTTCAGCAGCAGAAAACTTTCCTGATGAGAATCAGCCGGTCCTCCATGAAATAGAATTGCTTGCGCAGAAATCAAAGTCACCGGTGCTTGGAATCACGGGAACGGGCGGTGCAGGAAAGTCTTCGCTTGTAGATGAACTGGTCCGGCGATTTCTTGTTGACTTCGCCTCCGGGAACCCTTCGGTCGCCGCGGGGAATGGATCGGGCAGCAAATCCGGTAACAAAGCAGATACAAGCAAATCAATTGCTATTCTTTCTGTTGACCCTTCAAAAAGAAAAACAGGCGGGGCATTACTCGGTGACCGCATCCGCATGAACTCCATTCGTAATAACAGGGTTTACATGCGCTCGCTCGCCACGCGCCAGGCGAATCTTGCATTATCCAGGCATGTACGTGCTGCGCTTAACATTTTGAAAGCAGCCCATTTTGATCTCATCATTCTGGAAACAGCAGGCATCGGACAGAGTGACACTGAGATCACCGATCACAGTGATGTGAGCTTGTACGTGATGACACCAGAGTACGGTGCAGCATCGCAGCTCGAAAAGATTGACATGCTCGATTTTGCTGACATCATTGCACTCAACAAATTTGATAAGCGTGGCGCACCTGATGCATTAAGGGATGTACGAAAGCAATATCAGCGAAATCACCAGCAATTTGATAAGAAGCAGGAAGATATGCCTGTCTTTGGCACCATCGCCTCTCAGTTCAATGATCCCGGAATGAACCAGCTGTACCGGGCTGTGATGGAAAAAATTGCAGCGAAAACCTCCTTGCCCCTGGATCCTCATCTCAAGGTAACCAGGGAAATGAGCGAGAAAATTTACATCATTCCTCCGGCAAGAACCCGCTACCTGAGCGAGATCACGGAAACAATTCGCAAATATGACGACCGGGCAGAAGAACAAAGCAAGATCGCACAAAATCTTTTTGTATTGACCGAATCCGTGAAGCTATTGGACGAAGAAGAAGATCATGACGCCGTTTCACGTCTCACATCTCACATCTCGAATCTTGAACTGCTGCTGGATGGCCAAAATAAAAAACTTCTTGAGCAGTGGAAAGAGAAATGCAAAAAGTATCGTGATGAGTTTTTTATCTATAAAGTGCGCGGGAAAGAGATTAAAATAAAAACACACACCGAATCACTTTCACATACCCCAATTCCAAAAGTTGCAGTACCAAGGTTCGAAGCCTGGGGAGAAATTCTGAAATGGACCTTGCAGGAGAATTTTCCCGGAGAGTTTCCATATACCTCCGGCATCTATCCGTTTAAGCGTGAAGGTGAGGATCCCACGCGCATGTTTGCTGGTGAGGGTGGCCCGGAGCGAACGAACAAGCGCTTTCATTACGTCTCCTTTGGCGTGCCTGCCAAAAGGTTAAGCACCGCATTCGATTCAGTCACGCTCTACGGAAATGATCCTGATTACCGCCCTGATATTTATGGTAAAATCGGCAATGCAGGTGTGAGTATTTGTTGCCTGGATGATGCGAAGAAATTATACAGCGGCTTCAATCTTTGTGATACCAAAACTTCTGTGAGCATGACCATCAACGGTCCTGCTTCCATCATTAGCTGCTACTTCTTTAATGCGGCAATTGACCAGCAATGTGAGCACTACATTCATCAGCATGGAATGACGGATGAAGTGAATAAAAAGATTGATGAAATTTTCAGTAAGAAAAATTTAAAGCGGACTGTATACCAGGGGGAGCTTCCTGCGGGAAATGATGGACTTGGCTTGATGCTGCTCGGGGTAACCGGTGATCAGATCCTTGAGCCGGAGGTTTACAAAAAAATAAAGGAGCAGACGCTTCAGCAGGTTCGAGGTACAGTACAGGCCGATATTCTTAAAGAAGACCAGGCACAGAATACGTGCATCTTCTCTACTGAATTTTCACTTCGCTTGATGGGTGACATGCAGGAATATTTTATAAAGAATAAGATACGCAACTTTTACAGTGTTTCAATCAGCGGCTATCACATTGCTGAAGCAGGAGCGAATCCAATCTCACAGCTTGCATTTACTCTGGCTAACGGCTTTACTTACGTAGAATATTATTTGAGCCGGGGAATGAACATAGATGATTTTGCTCCGAATCTTTCTTTTTTCTTCTCTAACGGGATTGATCCCGAATATGCAGTGATCGGAAGAGTAGCAAGAAAAATATGGGCGAAGGCGATGAAGCTGAAGTACGGAGCGAATGAGCGATCCCAGATGCTGAAGTATCACATCCAGACTTCAGGTCGCTCGTTGCATGCCCAGGAGATTGATTTCAATGACATCCGCACAACCTTGCAGGCGCTCTATGCAATCTATGATAACTGCAATTCACTTCACACCAATGCCTATGATGAGGCGATCACCACACCCACCGAGGGGAGTGTCCGCAGGGCGATGGCGATTCAGCTGATCATCAATCGGGAACTGGGGCTGGCAAAGAATGAAAATCCGATGCAGGGTTCATTCATCACTGAAGAACTCACCGATTTAGTTGAAGAAGCAGTAATGCTGGAATTTGATCGCATTACTGAACGTGGTGGCGTGCTCGGTGCAATGGAAACAATGTATCAGCGCGGAAAAATCCAGGAAGAGAGCTTATACTACGAAACCTTGAAACACACAGGAGAATATCCCATCATCGGTGTAAATACTTTTCTAAGTTCAAAGGGATCACCCACCATTATTCCGAAGGAAGTGATTCGTTCTACTGAAGAAGAAAAAGAATATCAGATCAACATGCTGAAAGAATTGCATCAGCGCAATTCAGAAGTCACCCCTAAACTTCTCAATGATTTGCAGAATACCGCGGTGCAAAACAAAAACATGTTTGAGTCGCTAATGGAAGCAACGAAGTACTGTTCACTCGGAGAGATTACGAATACGTTGTTTGAAGTGGGCGGGCAGTATAGGAGAAACATGTAAATGAAGTTATAACTTCATGAAGCCAATTAGAATTTCTTATCAAACCTTTTTGTCCCCTCGATTTGTTTATAGCGGCGGTCACTTTTCGTTACTCTATTACCAGGGTTAGTATTTCTTGTTATAAAGTCTTTAGGGAAAGAAGGTCAATTCGGAGACATCATTTTCATTGTATCTATCAGCTTGATAGGACTCGTGCTTTTTTATTTATGCTTAAAATATTTTCCGAAGACGTATACAATTGGCTACGATGAGAATTTCGTATAAGTAATTGGAAATTCAAAAGAGGAAAAATTTCCCTTGGAGTGCGTAGACAAAATCAAAACAACCTTTTGGATTCAAAAATTTCTTTACAATCACTGATCTTCTCATTCTTGAAATCAACTACAATAATCAAGTAGTCAAAAGAGGTTTTTTCAAGGCCAAATTCTTATTTCAATTCTTCAATAGAGAAAATCCCCTTGCTCCAAGAATTCAAGGAAGCAGTAATCCGAAAAAAATAAAAGAGCAGCGAGTAGATTTCTATCGTTTACTTGAACCAAATCACAATTTTTTTATCCCCGAAAATCAAAAATCACATTTTCGATTTTCGGGGATCATCTTTGTAGCTTTGCTGAATGATTCACCGTTTCATTTCAGATGACATCAGCAAATTGATGAAGCAATTCCCTGCGGTGGCAGTGGTGGGTCCGCGGCAAGTGGGCAAGACCACACTCGCCCGCGAATACAATCACACGCTGAAGAAAGATGCTGAATACCTCGACCTGGAAAATCCGGCTGATGTAAAAAAACTTTCTGACCCGCAACTCTTCCTTGATGAATACAGCGACCGCTGTGTGATACTCGATGAAGTGCAGCGCATGCCACAACTCTTTCCGTTGCTTCGTTATCTCATTGATAAAAAGCGAAAGCCGGGTCGATTCCTGTTGCTCGGTTCTGCTTCACCGGAGATGATCAAAGATGTTTCTGAAAGTTTAGCTGGAAGAATTGCATTTACTGAAGTCACTCCGTTCAATCTGCCGGAGTTGCCGGAAAAAGACACCACCCAAAAACGACTATGGCTCCGGGGCGGATTTCCTCATGCCTTTCTCTCAGGCCGCGATCAAAAGTGTTTTGACTGGATGCGACATTTCATCCGCACCTATGTTGAAAGAGATTTGAATCAATTGTTCGGTGTGAGTTTCTCGCCACAACTGATGTATCGTCTCTGGCAAATGCTGGCGCATTATCACGGCAACATTTTAAATGCGCACACATTTGCGCGCGGGCTTGATATCACAGCACCTACAGTAGGCCGTTACCTCGATTATCTCGAAGGCGCTTTCATTCTTCATCGCCTTGCGCCATTTTCTTTCAACACAAGAAAGCGATTAGTGAAGGCACCGAAAGTGTATTTGCGTGACACCGGCTTGCTTCATGCGCTGCTTGACATTCATTCAATGCATGCGCTTCGTTCACATCCTGTCATCGGTAATTCGTGGGAGGGATTTGTGGTGGAGCAAGTGCATCGCCTCAAGTCGGCGGTGTTACGTTCCTACTATTACCGCACTCATGATGGCAGTGAATGCGATCTGGTATTAGTGAAAGGATTGAGGGCAGTTGCATGTGCAGAAGTGAAGTATTCTGCCAGCCCATCTCTAACTAAGGGATTTTATCAAAGCATGAAAGATCTGAAGAGTAAGAACAACTTCGTGATCATTCCTTTTACCGCAGATTATCAATTGTCGAAGGAAGTAAGAGTGGTTGGGGTAGAAACTTTTCTCAACAAGTATTTGCCCGGACTTCGTTGAAACTCATTTTTTTATCCCCGAAAATCGAAAATCTGATTTTCGATTTTCGGGGATCATTAATTTTTTATTGCGAATCTTTTGGCAATCCCAGTTCTTCCCTCATCACCCGGTCCGCATCATTATGATGCAACCAGTAATCTGTCATGATGGTATGTGTAAGCTTAGCAGTAGTTGTCAGAAGCTTTCCATCGAAGCCCGGAAATGTTTCTTCCCATCCTGTAATTTTATATGGAAAATCTTTTTCGAATTTAATTATCAGCCGGTGTTTCTGAGAAGCAACATCCATGGTATAGCTCATTTCTTCATTTTCTTCCTTCAATGAAAAACGGGCAGTCTGCGGCTGCATTGGAATATGTGTCAGACGGGTATATAATAAACCAGGTAAAACCGTTTGGTCACCGGACGGCAATTTTTCAGGTGCCAGGCGGATTAAATTCCAGATTTCATCCTCGAGCCAGCAAAGGGGAAATGAGGTATGATCATCGCCTTCATCCTCGAAGTACGAAAACCCTTTCACCTCATTCTTATTATTGCGGCTATTGAGCTGCGAGTAAGTCATCCCGCACCACTCTTGCACACTCGCACATTCTTTTACTGCATGTGGGAAACTGAGGATGTCAACAGGTGAGAAAACACTCAGCATAACAGAATATGGATATATTCCGGTATTGAATTTCTTTACCAGATTGAGTTTAAGCACCGGAAGCCTGTCACTTCCTGAAGATTCAGGCTGATCGAGCTTCACTTGTCTGGATTTTGAAAAATCCTCGGTCACAAAAATGGTTACAGCAGTGCCTGCATGAATTTCGCCATAGCGTGCCTGCTCCAGAGTGTAAGAACATATTTCCGCTTTGCCTGCATACCAGTAATTTTTAAATTGATCACCCGGCATTAAAGTCTCAATATTTCCGGTTTTAGAATTACTGGTTCCGGAATTTATTTCTGAATTCGCATTCACATTTTCATTACAGCTCTGTGATGGAAATATGAAAAGGAAAATAACGGGTGATATAATTGACAAAAAAATTCCCTTCATAATCTAATGTTAATCAGTAAAAGTAAGGGGTATGTGATCTTATCAATAATAAATTCGAACAAATATCTTAAGCACCGTACAACTTCCGGTAATATTCATCTGCCATCCTGTTTGAATCGAACATGGGCAGAACATCACGCATGCTTTGCTTCATCATCCGCATCCATGAGTGTGGGTGCCGGTAATACATCGGAATTATTTTCCTTTCAAGAATATCATATAGTTGCTGAGCGTCCTGTACATCCTGAATCATCATTGTTTCTTCCTGATCTGCCAGCGGAATCATAAATGAATTTTTCCCGTTTGCGAATTCAGGTATCCATCCGTCAATAGTTGAAAAGTTAATTGCACCATTCATTGCTGCCGTCATTCCGGATGTTCCTGATGCTTCGCGGGGAACACGCGGATTATTCAACCATATATCTGCACCGGCTTTCAGTTTTCTTGAAAGCTTTAATTCATAACCCACCAGCACCGCCATGTTCTTAAATTTCTTTGCTAAATGAATAAGTCTGTTAAAAGTTGATACCGCTCCATAATCAGACGGGTAGGGTTTTCCCGCCCAAATAATTTGAACCGGCATTTCTGTTCTGCTCATAAGCTTTTCAAACCTGTCCTCATCCTGGGCAATAAGGTCAGCACGTTTATAGGCTGCAAAACGACGCGCCCATACTATAGTCAACACATCAGGATCAAAAATTTTTCCTGTTTGATCGGCTACGGTTTCAAATAATTTGGATTTCAAATATTTTTTGCGGTTCACTAAAAGCTTCACCCTGTTCTTATGCAGGTACTCGTACATTGAATGGTCCATCCAGTAAGCGGCATTTTGCGCATTTGTTATAGATGTGATATCACAGATGCCTTCATAATTTTTCCACATCTCATTCGCAACTTTTCCATGCATTTGCGAAACACCATTTGCATTTTGCGAAAAACGAAGCGCAGTAAGAGTATGATCAAATGAGTCTCCGGAAGTATTAGTAATTGCCTTCGCTTCTTCGAACTTAAGACCGCAAAAAAAGCCAAGCTTGTGCAACAGATAAATGTCATGCTTTTCATTACCCGCTTCTTCAGGTGTATGTGTGGTAAATACCAGCCGTTTGCGGATCTCGCTGATGCTTTTGTATTTCTGGTATAGATAAAATGCAGCAGAAAAACCATGCGCTTCATTAAGATGAATGGTATCGGCCTGGTAACCCAGGTAATCCAGCAGCTTGGCTCCTCCTATTCCGAGAAGAATAAACTGGGCCACCTTCGCCGCAGGGTCGGAGTCATACAGCCGGTGGGTAATTGACTGTGCCAGGTAGTCGTTTTCAGGAATATCAGTGGTAAGAAAAAAGATTGGAACAGTATGAAAATATTTTGGAGCAAGATATTTTGCTGTTACCCATACAGGGTGATTGTTAATTTCAATAGTGAATCGTACGGGAGTATCTTCAAGGAAAGAATAATTTTTTTCCAGGAATAAAACATCCATGCTTTGATCCTGTTTACGTATCTGATCGTAATACCCGTTCTTCCACAAGATCCCGATACCGATCAGGTTCTGCTTCAGGTCAAATGCACTTCGCATGTGTGAGCCCGCAAGAAATCCCAGTCCTCCGCTATAAGTTTTCAATGACTGGTCAATACCGAACTCCATAGAAAAATAGGCGATATGCCTTTTGTATTCTGTGGCATAATCATACGGATGACGGTACTTGGTTTCAAAAAGATTCATGCTTCTTTCTTTTCGTGGCGCTAAAAATAGAAAAGCAAGCGGCTTTCACTGTTCGAAGCATGCCGATTGATTATGTTTGCGGCCATAATTATGGCAGATGAAATAAATTATTTCGCCCATTCTACGGCAGTTATTGATGAGGGATGCTCTATCGGGAGAGGAACAAAAATCTGGCACTTCACCCATGTAATGAATGGCTGTGTAATTGGCGAAAATTGCAGCTTCGGCCAGAATGTAGTAATTTCTCCAGAGGTGGTGCTGGGGAATAATGTGAAGGTGCAGAATAACGTTTCAATTTACACCGGTGTAATTTGTGAAGATGATGTGTTCCTGGGTCCGTCAATGGTATTTACCAATGTATTAAACCCGCGCAGCGCGGTTGTACGAAAAAATCAGTATCGCCAAACCATTGTAAAGAAAGGCGCAAGCATTGGCGCCAATGCAACCATTATTTGTGGAATTACAATAGG
>JBDSEA010000107.1:0-18185 GCA_039920305.1 Chitinophagales bacterium | reverse complement strand
CGGATCAATAAAGAAGCGGATGTGGCCTTTAAGTCCGAATGTTTTATTAAGGCGGCCAATTTTTACAAGACTTTCCACACTCAAAAAAAATTAAAGCCGCTTCATCCGAAGCAGCTTTTAAGTAGATTGCATAAAGATAACGTTATTCCTGAGGTGCCGCCACCACTTCCTCTTTTTGCTCAGCCGCTTCAGGTGAACGCTCCGCTTCCGGAGGTGTGGGGGTTATATTCTCGGCTTTCTTCTTTTTCTTTGACCCTGTCTGTGCTTTTTTCTGAGCATCCATAATTGCATTCTTATGCGAATCCTCCCATTCAACCCATTTATTATCAGCCATCTCCTGGGTAATAACATTCATCTTAACACCCCGAAGCAGATGCTTATGGTATAAAATTCCTTTAAAAGAAAGAATCCGGTGCAGAGTAGGCGTTGGTTGTGCACCTTTTTGAATCCATTCAAGCGCACGTTCCTTAACTATGTCAATAGTAGCGGGAATGGTAGTAGGGTCATAAGTACCGATTTTCTCGATAAACTTCCCATCGCGCGGTGAGCGTGAGTCAGCAATTACGATGTGATAAAATGGTCGCTTTTTGCGACCCATTCTTTGCAGTCTTATTTTAACAGCCATTGTACTTTTAAAAAAGTTTTATGGATTAGAGAATATTCCTTGTGAAATTTTCAGGAGCGCAAATATAAAACAAGTTCCTTGCTTTAAGATTAATGATCTGACCTGCATCATCAGTTATTTTTCTGCGTCATTAAAAATGCTTTAATGAAATCATCCAGACCGCCATCCAATACAGCCTGAGGGTTGGATGTTTCAAACCCAGTACGGGTATCTTTCACTAATTTATACGGATGCAGAACATAGTTACGGATCTGTGATCCCCACTCAATTTTTTTCTTTGACGATTCAACTTTATCCCGCGCTTCATTTTGCTTTTGTATTTCAATCTCATACAGTTTCGACTTCAGCATTTTCATTGCCTTATCCCGGTTTCCTAATTGCGAGCGCTCAGTCTGGCAGGTAACTACCAGACCTGTTGGAATATGAGTAAGTATCACCTTCGTTTCTACCTTATTAACATTTTGTCCTCCCGCACCCCCGCTGCGCGCAGTATCCATCTTTACATCAGCATCTTTGATTTCGATACTAATAGTATCATCGGCCAATGGATATATAAATGCTGATGCAAACGAAGTATGCCGTCGTGCATTGGAATCAAATGGAGAAATACGAACCAGCCGGTGCACTCCGCTTTCAGATTTTAAATATCCATAGGCAAACTCCCCCTCAATTTCAAGCGAGCAGGATTTGATTCCAGCCACATCTCCATATTGTACATCGAGCTCATGAACCTTGTACCCATTTTTCTGTCCCCACATCAGGTACATGCGCATCAGCATTGCTGCCCAGTCACAACTTTCAGTTCCGCCTGCTCCAGCGTTGATCTCCAGTATGGCTCCCAGAGCATCTTCCGGTGAGGTAAAGGTTGATTTGAATTCCAGATCATCAACCTCCTTAAGCGCCTGCTGATAATGCCTTTCCACCTCTTGCTCCTCTCCTTCGCCCTGCTGATAAAATTCAAAAAGCACTTCAGTTTCATCAACGATCTCACTGGCTTGATTGAATAAATCAATCCATTGCTTGTTGGATTGAATCTGCTTCATAATGTTCTGGGCTTTTTTGGGATCATTCCAGAAGTCAGCGGAGGAAGAGATTTGCTCGTCCTGTTTTATTTTTTCAGTTCGGTTGGCGACGTCAAAGAAACCTCCCCAGAGCACCCATCCGGCCCTTTATATCTCTTAGTTGTTCTGTAGTCATTACCAGCAAAGATAGTAGTGGGAATGGCTTGTTAATAATAATTTGTCAGCTAAATCCCATTAATACTAATCAAATTGCTTTATTTTGAAAGCTGATCGCTAAAAGCAAATTATTCAATATTCAACAGATGAAACTCAAATGGACTGTATCTATTTCATTGCTGAAAATAAATTGCGCCATTTTGTTATTCTGTTCCCTGTACGGCTGCAGAAACAAATGCCAGGATATTGAATGTATGAATGGTGGTGAATGTATTGATGGAAGCTGTGATTGCGCTGATGGCTTTTCCGGTGCCGATTGCTCTGCCATCATCAGCCTGAATATTCTCGGCACTTATAATGTTACAGAAACCTGCCCGGACCTTGAAGCCTACACAGTGAATATTCTGGCAGACACCCTTAGCATTTTCAGTGTAAAAATTGCCGGGTTCTTCAATGGAGCATTTAATAAACTTATCAGTGCCAATATAAATAATAACAGCATTACAATTCCTTTGCAGGATCCTGATGGGGATGGGAGGACCGTTTCAGGAAGCGGAACATTCATACCCCCAGTTGAAATTAACTGGAATTATACTGTAAGTGATTCAACGGGCTCTAACAACTGCGCCAATTCGGTCTGGCTGAAATGAATGAAACAAGCGGCCAGTCATTTAAAATCAGGGTATAAAAATACTTTGCTATAAAACACGTTTGGGAATGTTGGAACAGATGTTGAAATAGGGTGTCATTAAATTATCTTCATGAAACGAATTCTGGTTGCCTTTTTTATTCTTGGTTTCTCTAACCTTGCTATAGCTCAAACAGAGGGTCAGATGCTACCGATTATAGTTTCAGGGAATGACACTTTCATCACCTGCACCCTGCAGGAAGTGGTAATAGTGTCCAGGCGGGTGTTTAAAGATCAACAAGAGCAATTTCGTTTCAACCAGTTAAAGAGAAATGTGATCGCAGTTTATCCCTATGCAAAGGAAGCCGGTGCGCTATTCAGGGATATCAATCAGCAACTCACTGCGATGGATCGGAAGAAAGAACGGAAGCTGTATGTAAAAGAAAAAGAAAAAGAACTTGATCAGCTGTATACCAATAGTTTAAAAAACCTTACTGTAACCCAGGGTGATATACTGGTGAAGCTTATTGCCCGTGAAACAGGCCAGAATGTTTATGATCTTATCAAGGAATTCAAAAACCCTGTCTCAGCATTCTACTGGAATAAGATGAGCGGATTCTTCGGATATTCTTTAAAGCAGGATTTTGATCCTCAGCAGCATCGTGATATTGAGATGATCATTCGGGCAATCGAAGGTTCCTTCTAATAAGAGTTTATTGATCTGATTATTTTTTTATCATCAATATTATTCATGCATTTAAAATGCCCAAGCGGACATTTCTGATAGCCGAGTTTTGAGCACGGACGGCAGGGTAAATTCTGCACTTCAACAATTTCTGAAATTCCATTCTGATCGGCACCGGAAATTGATTTACTGCCAAAATAAGGCGACATACCAAACTGAGGAACTGTATTTCCCCATAATGAAATAATTTTCTTTTTATATGCAGCAGCTATGTGCATCATGCCCGTGTCATTGGTGATCACTGCTTTGGAAAGCCTGATGATGGATGCAGATTGATTAATTGTAAACTTCCCGCAACTGTTAAAAACTTTCAGCGGATCCATAGCCCGCACGGCTTCACCGGCTTCTGCATCTTCCTTACCCCCCAATAAAATAATCGGGTAGCTGAGCATGGGAATTAATCTCTTCAATTTTTCAACCGGGAGTTTCTTTGTTACATGCTGCGCCCCGATTGCTATGGCAATAAATCCATGCAAATGCGTTAGAGGAAGTTGCTCTATCCTGATTTCATCTGCAGGTGAAATGAAGTAATCTAAACCTTCCCCGTCATTATTCACTCCCATTGCTTTTACTGTTTCAAGATAGCGCTCCACGATATGTGCGAGTGGCATCATGTTAAAACGGAGGTTTACATAAAGCCACTTTTCAAGATTGATTTTATTGAAAGCTTTCGACGGTTTGCCCAGAACCATCCTTATTTTCCATGAACGAAAATTATGATGCAGGTCAATAATAAAATCGAAATTTTCTTTTTTGAGAGCAGTAAGGGTTTCATTTAAATCATCATGTAGCAGATGCTTAACAGTAATGTATGGGTTATGCTGTATTATCTGATTGTATGAAGATTTTGTCAGATAATGGATTTCAGCTGAAGGTATTTGCTTCTTAATACATCGGATAACCGGGGAGGTTAAAACTATATCACCAATAGAACTAAAACGTATAATAAGAATCTTCACGTCACGAAATTAGTGAAACATGAAAGCTGAACAGATATGCATATAATCATCCGCAAGTTAACTTCGCAAACAATTTCTAATTCTCATTCACCCTCATGTTTAAGCTGAAGCTGCCTACTGATCCACGATGGGTGGATCTTGCGTCCAGATCACTGGAAGAAATCTTAACGGATCATGCTTACTGCGAACAGAAGGCAGCCTCAACATGCATATCCCTTATTCAAAATTATCCTGACCGGATTGAACTGGTAGAGAAGCTTTCAGCAGTAGTTACCGAGGAATGGGGACATTTCAGGATGGTTCTCGCTGAACTGAAGAAGCGTAAGTTAAAACTTGGGAGGCAGCGCAGGGATGAGTACGTAAATCAGCTCCGCAGATTGATTCGGAGCGGTGACCGGGTGGAAAGGCAACTTACGGATAAGCTTCTTGTCTCGGCCTTGATTGAAGCAAGAAGCTGTGAGAGGTTCCGTCTACTTTCAGAATATTTACCCCAGCCCGAGCTGCAAAAATTTTATCGCCAGTTTATGGAATCGGAAGCAGGTCACTATACGCTTTTTATGAAGCTGGCAAAAAAATATATGTCTGCACATATCGTGAATGAGAGATGGAAGGAAATGCTTGAAGCCGAAAAAGTAATTTTAAAGTCTCTGGAATTAAAAGGAGACAGGATTCATTAGCCCGTCGAATAATTAGGGCTGTAGGAATTTAATATTCCTTCTCAGCCCTTCAAATTTTGCGCGCCTGAGCGGTGAATCTTTGAAAACGCGGTTATAGACTTCTTCAGTCACATCTTCCCAATCATTTTTTTTCATCCCCAGCAATTCCGTCGAAGGAATAAACTCTTCTTCGTGATGCTGCCGTGAAAAACGGTTCCAGGGACATACATCCTGGCAGATGTCACAGCCGAACATCCAGCCATCAAATTTTCCTTTTACCTCTGCAGGAATCACCTCTTTCAGCTCAATGGTAAAATAAGATATGCATTTGCTGCCATCAATCACCCTGTCAGTAAGAATCGCCTCAGTAGGACATGCATCAATGCAGGCGGTGCAGGTGCCGCAATAATCGTTGACAGGTGAATCATATTCCAGCTCAAGATCAGAAATGATTTCTGCCAGAAAATAAAATGAGCCCCCCTCCTTGTTGATAAGATTTCCATTTTTCCCGACCCACCCTAAACCACTTTTAGCTGCCCAGGTACGCTCTAGTACAGGTCCAGAATCAACGAATACTCTCCCATTAACGGCACCAATTCTCTCTTTGATGAATTCAAAAAGTGAATATAATTTTTCCCTCACTACCAAGTGATAATCCCTGCCAAACGCATACTTCGAAATTTTAGGTGCTTCCTTATCGAGTACAGTTTGATCATTATAGTAATTGCAGAGCAGCGATATTACAGATCTGGCACCCGGAACCAGCTTTGCCGGATCAATACGCAAGTCAAAATGATTTTCCATGTAATTCATTTTTCCGTGCATGCCCTTATGAAGCCACGCTTCTAATCGTCTTGCATCTTCTTCGAGCTTAATTGCTTTAGAAATACCGCAGAAGCTGAAACCAAGCCTCGTGGCTTCCTGCTTGATTAATAGTGTATGATGGGCTGAACTCAGAAAATGAAATTGAATAACAAAAGTAGCTCTCTCTATACGCCTCAATGGTAAATTTGTGCGAAGGAGTCCTTTGAACAAAATACATTTGATTATCTATGGGGAGAAAAATTTTCCCGCTAACTTTGGGAATAATCATCAAGCAATGGAAGCAGTAAAATACATCGTTGATGACATAGGAAATAATCTTCCGTTGTCTTGCCCTTCAAAAGATGGCGCAAGCTGAACGATGATTATCAAAAGCTACAAAAGAAGCTTGCAGTGTCCAACGACATCAAGGAAGGAATTTCAGAAATAAAATACGCACGAAAATCCGGAGATTTGATGAATGTGCTGAATAAGCTCAGTTATGTAAGAGTTGTAAAGAAGAATTCTGCTTCCGCCTTAGGTGCACAATGAAAAAATTTTGAAAATAAATTTTGAATATCCTATGAAGAAGAAAATCAGATTGCAAGTCAAACAGATTTAGGTGTTGAACTTAATATCCCTGAACGGTTATTTCTGGCGTCAAAATTTCCTCCATACTTTTTCCATTCAGTAATCTCGTCATACTTTCTCTCCTTTCGCTACAACTTTTGTCAGAGGGAAATCAATTGATTTCTCATGGCGAAGTAATTGCTGTTCATTCCCGAACTTTAAATTATGAACCTGAACAACTTCACCATAAAATCGCAGGAAGCAATTCAGAAGGCACAGGAGCTTTCTGCTGCAAACCAAAACTCCCAGATTGAAACATCACACTTACTTAAAGGGCTTTTGCTCGTTGATGAAAATGTGGTTGACTTCCTATTGAAAAAAATCGGAGTGAACTGCGAACAGCTTGAAAATCGGGTTGAAGAGTTGGTGGGTAAGCTTCCGAAAGTATCCAATGCTCAGCAACAATATCTTTCCAATGATGCAAACCAGGTGTTACAGAAAGCACAGGCATATCTTAATGAATTCAAGGATGAATTCGTTTCAGTCGAGCATTTATTACTGGCACTTCAGAGTGGAAAAGATGACACGGCAAAGCTGCTAAAAGAGCTTGGGGTAAGTGAAAAAGACCTGAAGCTTGCGATTGCTGAACTGCGAAAGGGCAGAAAAGTAACGGATCAAAATGCAGAAAACAGTTACAATGCTTTGAATAAATATGCAAAGAATCTGAATGAACTCGCTCAATCCGGCAAGCTCGATCCCGTTATTGGCCGCGATGAAGAAATAAGGAGAGTGCTTCATATTCTTTCACGCCGCACAAAAAATAATCCCATTCTAGTCGGAGAGCCGGGTGTAGGTAAAACAGCTATAGCTGAAGGAATTGCGCATCGTATTGTAAATGGCGATATCCCTGAGAATCTAAAGACAAAAAGCATTTTCGCACTTGATACAGGCGCGCTGATTGCCGGCGCGAAATTCAGGGGAGAATTTGAAGAGCGCCTGAAAGCCGTAATCAGGGAAGTGACTGAAGCGGATGGGCAAATCATTTTGTTTATCGATGAAATTCATACACTGGTTGGCGCAGGCGCAACAGAAGGTGCGATGGATGCCGCAAATATTCTCAAGCCTGCTCTGGCCAGGGGCGAACTACGAACTATTGGAGCTACCACACTCAATGAGTATCAAAAATTTTTCGAGAAGGATAAAGCCCTTGAAAGGCGATTTCAAAAGGTAATAATTGATGAGCCTAACCAGGAGGATGCAATCTCTATTCTTCGCGGATTGAAGGAGCGTTATGAAACACATCATAAAGTGCGGATAAAAGATGAGGCGATAATCGCAGCAGTTGAACTTTCATCCCGTTACATCAGTGACCGTTTTCTTCCTGACAAAGCCATTGACCTGATTGATGAGGCTGCTGCAAAGCTTCGTCTGGAAATGGATTCTGTTCCAGAGGAACTGGATGAAATTGAAAGAAGAATCCGACAGCTTGAAATCGAGCGTGAGGCCATTAAGCGCGAAAGGGATCAGAGAAAACTTGACCAGTTGAATAAAGAAATTGCAAATATTACTGCCGGGCGTAACGAGCTTAAAGCCAAGTGGCAGCAGGAAAAAGATATTGCCGACAATGTACAGGATACAAAAAAGCAAATTGAAGATTTTAAACTGCAGGCTGAGCAGGCAGAGCGCATTGGAGATTATGGAAAAGTTGCAGAGCTTCGCTATGGAAAGATCCGAGATGCTGAAGAGAAACAAAAAAAATACGAAACACAGCTTGCTGAGATGAACAAAGGCAGCAGGATGTTGAAGGAAGAAGTACATGCCGAGGATATTGCAGAAATAGTTTCAAAGTGGACGGGCATTCCTGTTTCAAAAATGCTTGAGAGTGAAAAAGAAAAATTGCTGCATCTAGAGGATGAACTGCATAAGCGCGTGATTGGCCAGGAAGAGGCGATTGCTGCCGTAAGTGATGCTATTCGCAGGACCCGCGCCGGATTGAGTGACCCAAGGAAGCCTATCGGCTCATTCATTTTTCTTGGCACAACAGGGGTAGGAAAAACTGAGCTTGCAAAGGCGCTCGCTGAAGTGATGTTCAATGATGATTCCCTGATGGTGCGTATTGACATGAGCGAGTACCAGGAGCGTCATGCAGTAAGCAGGCTGATTGGCGCACCTCCCGGCTATGTAGGCTATGATGAGGGCGGGCAACTAACTGAAGCAGTACGGAGGAAGCCGTATAGTGTGCTTCTATTTGATGAATTTGAAAAAGCTCATCCGGATGTGTTCAATATTTTACTCCAGGTTCTTGATGATGGCCGCCTGACTGATAATAAGGGACGGACCGTGAATTTCAAGAACACAATCATCATCATGACATCGAACTTCGGCGCGGAAATTATTCAACGAAACTTTGCCGATGTAAATGAGCGCAACAAGCAGGCTGTAATGGAAACCACCAAACTTGAGGTTATGGAGCTGCTGAAGAAATCCGTTCGTCCTGAGTTTTTAAACCGTATTGATGACATTATCCTCTTTACTCCACTCATGCACGATGAAATTGCGAAGATCGTTAGGGTGCAATTAAAAGATCTTGAAAAAATGCTTGCAAAAAACAACATCAAAATTGGTTTCAGCGACGAGGTTGTTCAGCAGCTTGCAGATCAGGGATTCGATCCGCAATTCGGTGCACGCCCGCTAAAGCGTGTAATTCAAAAAGAAATTGTGAATGAGCTTTCGAAAAAAATTCTTTCAGCAGAAGTGATCAGTGCAAGTGAGATCTTAGTAACCAAGGGTAATGGCGGAGCGTTCGAATTCGAGAATGTAATCCTTGCTGAAATGAAAACACAGGCAAATGGCTCGGAAAAAGTGAAAGCCTGAGATTTTAATCTCATAACTAACTCTGTTCATGAAGTGGCCAGGCTTCAGGATTATCACCCGGGTGATTTTTAATATTGGGGAAAAAAAGAGTATGAGGAAGCGGCAAGGTTCGCTTTATATTTTTTCCTGAATGAATGAATTTATTTAACATAACCCGAAGCGAAACACTAAATATCTAACGAGTCAAATTGAAATTCACTGCCCCATGAAGTCCGATCAAAAAGTTGTGGGGTTCTTCGAATTCGAAATAATTAGGGGCATCGGATTTAAAAATACTCCTGCTGTAAGTTCCTCTTAATCCAAGTGAATAAAATATCGGCTTCTTACTAAAAAAGTCATAATCAAACCCAATTACAGATGCAAACTCAGATTTTCTGAATAGCTGATTGCTTTGTAATCCTTCCTTGGAATCATCAATTCTAAAAGCCAGTAATTGTCCGAATTGTCCGCCGAATGAAAGATTAAGTGTTACGGGGATATTCAGCAGGCGGGAGTACATGGGAATTTTGTACTGCACCACGACAGGAAACTGAGTATAGGTTAGTGCAATACTTTTTTGGTTGTAAGCCAGATCAGTGGTTCTTCCATAGACATCTAAATTTTTGTAGCGCTGGCCTTCCCATGAATTCACAAGCCATGCAACCTGCAATCCCCAGTGGCTGCTAAAATTATAGCCACCCTGAATGCCATAAGAAATACCAAATGTTGACTCATACTTAAGATTGTCGCTTTTGATTGATTTACTATCAATCAGCCAGGTACTGTTCAGATTTGCGACTCCTCCCAGGTAATAATATTTAGCTGGGGGTTTTAAAGATAAATCACTGCGGTATTCCGGAGAACGAAACGCTGCAGTTGCAATAAATTCATCTGCTTCAATATAATCCCGGCGGGGAAATAATGGATTTAATTCCTCCTGAAATATATTATCAGAATTCAGAGCATGAACTGAGTTATTTGCATCAGCAATTCGGAGGGCAGTGCTTATTTCAGAATCCCGCGTGCTACCAGATGGAGGAACACCGCTACTTGCATCTCCAATTTCCTCATCCTTCGAATTATCAACTGCAAAATCATTGCCTTTGAGTACCATGGTTTTTGTTTCATCATTCACAGTCTCTGACTTGATATTAACAGTCGATTTACTGAAATGCAGAGTTTCAAACAAACCTGCCGATGTGCCGGTAAGAAGAACAAGTACTGCAATAAAAAGGGTGCGTTTTGAAAAAACCTTTATCTTCTGAACGTTGAGTGATGAAGCTATGCGCCACCATATTCTTGATGAAGGCTTTACGCTGTAATTGCGGAGCCGCCTGAATTGCCCGTCAATGATATTGTGATCAGAATACAGCGGCATAACGGTTAATCTTTTGTGAATTCAGTACCATTTTCTGCAGCAGGTATCTTGCCCGTGCAAGCTGTGATTTGGATGTTCCCACGTTTATGCCAAGAATATCGGCAATTTCCTGATGGGTAAAACCTTCTATCGCATAAAGATTAAATACAGTTCTGTATCCGGGTGAAAGGGCCTGAACCATTTTGAGTAAGTCAGATGCGGCAAGATGATGAAAATCATCCTGATGAACTAAATCATTTTTCAATTCTTCCACCTCCATCGTGCTGCTCATACTCTTGCTCTTTCTATATCCTTCAATAGCAGTATTAATGAATATACGCTTCATCCATCCTTCAAAAGAACCTTCCCTGCGAAAAGTATTAAGCTTACTGTAAGCCCGTATGAAACCATCCTGCACCATATCCTCAGCTTCCGGATAGCTGCCGGCATACCGAAGACAAATCACAAACATCTTAGGAGCAAATGCTTTGTATAATTCCTCCTGCATTTTACGATCGCCGTGAATACAGCCGGTAATTAAATCTTCCTCGTTAATTTTTTCCTTTCCCCAGAATCGCATGTGCGATAGTTTACTGACTTAAAATTAAGAAGATTAGTTGCATTGCAAAATATTTCATTGTGGTTTTAACCAAATTTATTCAGGCGAATCTTTCAAATGCAGCTTGGGGTATTCAAAAAAGCGCAATTTCCCTTCGGCAGCACCTATCCCGCTCCAATGAGTTATTTCAAAATCAACTGCTGCAATACCACAAGTAGGAATATTATCAATATTGGCTTCTGTTAAATAATTTGTCAGAGCTGTGATTTCGGGGTTATGCCCGAAAAGCATTAATGAATTATAAGAGTCGTCGGTTGATTTGATATAATCAAGCAGTTTATTCAGCTCAGCGCCATATAATTCAGCAACTGTCACAATTTTCCCTTTTTTGATATCCAGCTTTTTCGCAAATTCCTTTGCTGTGCTTAGCGCACGCAATGCAGTACTGGATACAATTTGATCAACCTTAATTTTTTTATCAAGTAAAATTTTTGCCATAAAGGGGGCATCACGCTTACCGCGTTTTCCGAGTGGACGATCATGATCGTCAAGGGATGCATCTTTCCAGCTTGATTTGGCGTGGCGAACAAGAAAAAGTTGTTTCATCAAAAAACTATTGAAATAATGGTGTTGTAAATATCCTCAATCTTTTCAGGGTGATTCAATACAGCCGGATTCTACTGGGTCGGGAAAATTGGTTGTCCTGTGTTTTGCATTTGATTGAAATAATAAATATAGCTACCAATGTAGGAAAGCACACTTATTACAATTCCGAACATGAAAATTGTGTAAGCAATTCTGAGTAATTTATACTTTCTACCCAGCACCTTGCCCAGAAAATAAAGATCCTTTATAAGGCTTCCATACAGAAAGCCCCGGTCTTTCATCATTTCATTAAATCCCCAGTCAAAGTCCTCCATGCTCATATTGTAAAAGTTTCCGAAAAAAAGAAGGTTGGTATTCTTGCTTTGAATATCCTCTCTGGTAAATTTACCTTCGGTAACTTGTGGCCGGGTTGAAAGAATGGAAAAAATGATGGAGGCCAGGCAAACTAACATCAATATTCCGGTAGGTACCAGCAAGAACCGGTTAGTGGTAACATCCAGCTTTGAGAGCACATTTCCAATGGCGAATGAAAGTATTAAACCATTTATAGTGAGTAAAAAGTTAGCCTTGTTATCTGCCATTTGAGAAAGATTCATGTGATTGCTTACGGTAATGCGAAACATTGTTTCAATACCGCGATCCGGCCGCCTTTCTTTCTCCTCCTTTATTTTTTCCTTCTCTGATTTTTTTAGCTGCTGCCTGGTTTCATCTGATTCGAGTTCTACCAGCTTATTTCTCAACTCAATTATATGATCATTCTTTCGCTTATCAAAATTAAGGTGTGCAAACTGTGTGTGGTATTTATGATTGGCGAGAAAGGTAATTTCAGAATTATACCATTCCATATCTGAAACTGTTTTGCCCTTTACCAGCTCTATTTCTTTCCGAAGCAAGTTTGCCTTATCAAAATATTTTTTGCTTGCAATTCCGGAAAGATCCGCATCACATAGTACATATTCGAGCAGATTTTTGGGTTGCTGCGGATATTTCGTAGCATCAATGCAGCTCAGAACTTTTTGAATTTTCTCCTCCGGGTAAAGATTTTCTCTCATGAATTTTTCTGCAATTTCCTTACTCTTCTCCTCATGACCTTCATCTGATTCAATAAAGCCCACATCGTGAAACCAGGCTGCAAGCAATACGATCTCAGTATCTTCTTTTGAAAAGTCCACTCCTTCAGCTACTTCTTCAGCCATCCCTGCAACTTCTGAGGTGTGATGGAAATTATGGTATATGTGATTGGCAGGAAGTTTTTCCCGCATAAGATTAAAGACATATTCCTGTGCTTTTTGTAAAATCGGTGTTGGCTTCATAGTATTGCTTCTTACAGGGGTGCAAAGTAAAAAGTTTCTTGGGGAGTTGATTTTAACAGAGTGCTAAAATCAGTTTGCTACATTTTTTGAATTCCTCTGGTTTTAAATTTCCTTGCTCAAATTATTGTTTTGGCTTTATTTTAGCCAATGATACCTAAATTAAAAACCAAATCAATCACCATGAAAAGAATTAAAATTCTAATAGTTACCACACTATTTATATTGAGCGCAGGGTTGACTCAATTACATGCACAAACTACTACACAGGAAGAATATGATTACGTGACCCGGGGATATAAAATGCAGCTTGAAGGCGGGCTGGATATGAAGCAGGGGTATGTGCTTAAAGAAATCGGTGAGTGGGCGGCCACATTCTCTGATGGGACCCGGGGATTCCGATTTATCGGCTTATACCGAGGTACGGATACAAAGCCTTGCGCAATTATGGCGATCTATGGAAAGAAGGATCACAGCGCAACCCGCTACGCCGAATACTATTGTATTCCAACGATGGATGCTACTGATCTCTGGGAGAAAACACGCACGCAATTGAATGCTAATCTAACCAAGGAGAATGCGAACGAAGTTCTGGCAGGAATGGTTTGGGCGCTTATGAAGCTTTCATCCCAGCAGATGTCTCAAGGTTGATAATCATGAATTTCAGAACTCCTGATTATTCTTTAACAAATTTCCGTATAGTTCTTCCTGTTCCACTGATCAATTCAGCTGCGTAAATTCCAGGAGGGAATGTAGTTATCTCAAATGTTAGTAATTGCTTTCCGGCATTTAGATTTTGTGGCTGATGGAAAATCCTTTTCCCTGTAATATCATAAAAGGTTACAGTGATAAGCTGGGCTTGATCCATAGTTATATCTATCTGCAGATGATCATTTGCAGGATTAGGATACAGATTGAATTTAGAAATTGCCGGTTCATTGAGGATTTCTTTTAAAGGATCTGAAGTGAATGTCTTGATGGAAGTCCATGCAGATGCAGGCTCAGACACATCAGTGCATTTACTCTTGATCTTATACTCATAGGTTTTATTGGGGGTAAGATTTTTTAGCTTCTTGTATAAGCCGGAGGTTGTTTTGGATTTCCACGTAACATTTCCTGTTTTATGATATTGTACTTCGTATGATGTAGCATTTGTGGCCGCATTCCAGTGAATCTTTGCCGTGGTTGGTGTGATATTGCTCGCATAAATTTCCGATTCAGAAGGCCGGGCACAGGGCTGCCAGCCATGCTTGCGTGATCGGTAAATTGCCTGATCACTGCCCGCAAGCTCCAGTTCCCACACAATATCTTTATTCGCATTAACCTCGGTAATATTTGGAAAACCATTCCCATTGATATTGCCCCAGCAGATAAAAGTATTTCCGCCTGAAAGCCTTTGAACACTTCCCAGAGCATTTGCGTAAAGATTATTTCCATCAACTGTCCTGCTGAAGCTCCAAACAAGCGTAGCAGTTTTATTCACTTCATCAACCTTATATTCTTTTGCCCATGAGCGCGCAGGTACATGATAATTACCATTATCAAAAAGGGTGATGTTCCCGTTACTTAGTTTGCGTGCATCATGCTGAAAACTAAAGCCATCAGGGTCGTCTATAAAAGTGAATTGATTGTTTTTTCCACCCATGCGCCATATTATATTACCGGTTGCACGATTTATCTTGGTGATCTCAGAAAGGTGACGCGATGAAATCAGAATATTTCCATCTGTGAGCACTTCAATGGAATTACCATGCACAGCATCAATGATACTAAAGGCAAGATTTACATGGTCACAGTCTGTTATCTCGAAATGATCCCAGCTTCTCCATTGAAAGAGCACATTATCCGCCTCATCCAGTTCCTGTATCACCAATCCGATAACTGTTGCATTGGATTGATAACCCGGATCGTAAACAGTCATGTCAACAATCTGTGGATCATAAGCCATCATGTACCTGTGGCCATCCGGAAAAATCTGAAACTCATGGGCATCCACTGCATACCCATTACCCATTTTGTATGTCGCGACAGGCTTGTAATTAGAATCGAGCATAACCCATGATGTATCATGACGGTCGTTGAGTGTGAGATATCCATTGTGATTTATATCGAACCCCCAGAATCGTACTGTATCAAATTTGCCGAATACTGAATCGCCATTGTTTTTTATAATGCAATAATGACTGTCATTATTGTTTACGAAGGTGAAATTGTGAAAGAAAATTTTTCCTGCAGCGGGATTGTTGTTTTTGTTAATGGTAAATTCAGGGAAAGAAGGCTCACCAGCCATATCCCGGATGTAATCAGTGCCGATTTTGCCAAACTCACTTTCATAAAGCTCTTTCATTTGAGACGCGATGCGGTTCTTGTCTTCTTCGCTACGAATATCATGTATAGAAAACCCGAAAGATAGACCTGCAATCTTTTCGCCTTTCGATGTTTCAATACCCTCACCTATTTCAACAAGCACTGCCTCACCTTCAGTAAACGGGGTAACGGGTTTTAAAATGATTGTTCGCAGGTCTTCAACAAGTTTTACTTCAAATATGTGCTCACCTGTAGCTGAGCCGGTAATGGAGAATAAGTCCCGCACGTGTATTGAACTTTCATCGAGAGGATATTGGCTGCATAAGATGATTGTTTCTTCCGGATTGTGATGCCGGGAGCCGGGAACAGGGCTAATGGATTCAAATTGAGCATAAAGCGGGAAGCTAATCACGTACATGCATATGACAAGTAAAAACTGCCGGTAATGCTGTGTCATTTCAATGAGAGTTTTATTTTATTAATTTCCTGAAATTACCGTATCAAATAAAGTATTGTGAAATTTCAGTTGCCCGGACATACAAGGATCAGATGCTGTTGCCGGATCAATAGCCTATTCCACAGATTGTAACGCTCCTTTATTCCTTCACAATTTTCCTTACTACTTTATTGCCCGATGTTTTCATTTCCACCATATAAATTCCGGAAGCTAACCCGTTTACACTATAGTCAAATACCTGGGTTCCCGCTTCAATATTCCCTTTTTTAACAAAAGCTATTCTTCCCATCATATCATAAATTGTAACTGTAAGAGGTGAATTCTCAGTGCTGTTAACCTGAATCTGTATGTTATCAACAGCAGGATTGGGATACACGATAAATGAAGGATTAAAAGTTTCTGCAGTAAGTATTTCCTTTAAGGGTAATGTTTTGAAGGTAAGAATAGACGTGTACCCTGAAATTGCAGTAGCAATGTTACTGCAATGGCTCCTGATCCTATACTCATAGGTTTGATCCGGAATCAGGTTTTTTAATTTCTTGTCAGTGGTATTAGTAGTTCTAAATTTCCAGTTATTCAATCCAGACTTTCTGTACTGAACATCATATGAAGTTGCATTGCTAGCACCCAGCCAGCGTACTTTTGCGGTAGTAGCAGTAATAGCATCAACATAAATTTTGGTTGCAGAAGGCCGTGCGCATGGCTCCCACTCATGGCGGTGAGCACGATAAATGGCTTCAGAAACATCAAGACTCAATTCCCAAACAATATTATCATTAATATCTAGCTCGGTTATTTTTGGCGCAGTCGGCTGATTTAATGCAAGTCCCCAGCAGATAAAATTATTGCCATTGGGAAGCCGCTGCATGTTTCCCATTGCTTTAGCATATAAATTACCACCACTTATGGCACGTGAATATTTCCATGTGAGCGTGGCTGTCTTGTTCACTTCATCAAGAATGTATTCCTTGCCATATGACCGTGCCGGAACATGGTAATTCCCATTATCAAAGAGTGTAACATTACCATTGGAAATCCTGCGCGCATCATGCTGATACGAAAATTTAGCTGAATCATTGATAAAAGTAAATTGATTGTTTAAGCCGCCCCACCTCCATAAAATGTTTCCGGTACTGCGCTCTACCTTGGTTAATTCACTCATGTTTCTGCATGAAATGATCAGGTTACCATCATTATCCGGTTCAATGCTGTTAGCATGACAATAATCAATTACTCCCAGGGCAAAATTGATGTGGTCACCGTCGAGAATCGAATAATGATCCCATGAGCGCCATTGGAAAATGACATTATTATTATTGTCAAGCACCTGGAATATACAGCCAATCACAGTAGCATTGGGCTGATAGGTTGAATTATAAACGGTCATGTCGACAATCTCAGGGTCATATGCGAGCATAAAGTGCGTACCATCAGGATCAATGATGAACTCGTGGGGGTCCGCCTTGTATCCATTGCCCATCTGATATTTGGCAATCCGATAGTAATTGGAATCCAGAACAAGGAATGCAGAATCCTTATCATTGTAAACGGTGGGGTAACCATTCTTGTTCAGATCGAAATCATTGTAAATTATTGTATCGTATTTTCCAAAAACTGAATCACCGTTACTTTTTATGATGCAGTAATGATCATCCAGCCCGGTGAAAAAATTGAAATTACTCCAGAAAACCACTCCGGGAGCAGGATTCACATTGGTATCAATGGTAAAGCTCGGGAAGCCCGGAGCTGGCGGAGGCTGGGGTGAGCGTGTATTGTAAGCTCCGTATTCCTCAAGATATAACTGGCTCATTTGAGAAGCTATTCGCTGATTTTCTTCAGCCGTTTTTGCCTGACGAATATTAAAATTGAAGGATATCCCTTCGATTTTCTGGCGGGAGGCCGTTTGAATTCCATTCCCAATAGTTACGGAAACCGTTTCACCATGAGTAAATGGCTGTTCCGGCTGCAGTATGATTGTTTTTCCCTTTTCCGCCAGTTTAACTTTACAAGGATGTTCCCCACTCAAGCTCCCCACGACATTAAAAATATCCTTTGTTGTGAGTGATGATTCATCAACAAGATTTCCATTTCTAAGGATTATATTGGTGGATGGGTTATGATATTTTGAATCCGGCTGGGGAGATATATATTGATATTGCGCGGCTGCGAATAATATTTGCCCAATAAGCAATAATATCACAAGGAATGATTGAATAATAAATCGTGTCATGAGTAAATAATTTTTTGGTGAATCATATGCAGCTAAATTCCGAAAAAGAAGCCGGAAGGCAAAATTTTTCTTGTATTTTGAAATATGCTTCCGGCAATTAATTTGATACGAGAAATACCTGAAAAGGTTTTCAGCATGGGTGGTTACAATCTTCCATAATGATCTTTATATCGGGATGAGTTATGGTTATAACTTTCGGTATCAGAAGAAGCAATCAATGGCACACCGTTACTGTACAAAGATTGGCCTAAAATTGAAACTGATATACCATCTCTTTTTTTTTCCGGATCAGCTTATTTCAATCTTTTTGAAATTTTTAAGAACATCAAACACCACTATCTTTC
>JBDSEA010000106.1:0-23905 GCA_039920305.1 Chitinophagales bacterium | reverse complement strand
CTGTCAAGAATTTCAGGCGATCGCGATTCACTGATCACGGTAATCATGGGGTATTCCATGCCGCCGCCTGCTCGTAGGGCTCCATCAACCACGGTTACCTGCGGATAAGGATAATCGCCGATCCATTTGGAATAATTATAAATGGCAGAGTCAGCAAACAAGACCGAGTTGAACCACGGATGCGCATGTTCCGGCAGAAACATTCCCCAGGTAATTACTTCCCGTCCCGTGGATGGAAGTTTGACCGTACTCTTCAGTACTGAATATCTTTTATCAGCAAACCAGGCGAAATCATGAACTTGTTCAGCTTTATAGTGAAGCGTTTTTGTCTCTTTATCAGATGGTGGAAAAGCCGTAGCCTGACCTTTCCTTAGTGAATTCGGAATCGTTAATTCCTCCATTTTGAATTTAGAGAATTGCTGACCTGCTAAAGTTGATTTTTCATTCATCCACTGCATCTCGCCCGTATTTTGAAGCGTACCGGTGGCGCCCACAACATAATTTTTTGGCAGCGTGATATGAACATCAAAAGACCCAAACTCACTATAAAATTCACCCTGATCCAGGTAGGGGATCGGGTGCCAGCCAAGGCGATCATACACTGCTGGTTTCGGGTACCATTGAGAAATTTGGTATTGCTGGCCTGCATGTCCGAGCCTTGAAAAGGTTGTGGGTATTTTAATTCTGAAAGGAGTTTGAACGATAATCTTGTTGGCCGGTTTTAAGGGAAAGGGCAAAATTATTTTAATAATATCCTGATTGACAGAATCATATATCACCTTGGTTTTTAACCCATTTGCTTCAAAATTCAGGCTGTCAATGAATCCCAGTGTGCTGTCAGATGCATAGTAAAAATCAGTGCTGCCGTTTTCAAGAAAATGTTTTGAAAATGTGGTGTAAATATTCTGGTATGCATTCGGCCAAAGGTGAAAGAACAGGTAATGTAGCGAGTCAGGAGAGTGGTTGGTGTATTCGATGGATATATTTCCGCGAAGGAAATGATGTACATCATCAAGGGTAACCCGAATCGAATAACTTACTTGTTGCTGAAAGTAAGGTCGTAACGGCTGTGACTGCGCCGGGTTGGATAAAATGAGTATTAATGCAAAGAAGAAGAGTACGAAAATGTTTTTTATAAGATTCAATCCGGGGAGCAGCACCGTTTCGGTTTTCACTGAGCAAAGAAACCCATTTTCAATTACGGAATATTAAGCAATTGCAGCTGTTATCAATTACTGAGGGGTATATTGAAGCCTTAGGTGTCGAAAATCTCTTTGTTGTACATTCGCTTCTGTTATTACTTTGCCCCGAAAAAGTTTCAATAATGGATGAACAGGATGATGATAATCTCCCGGTTGATATCAAAGCATCAATAAAGCGTTTTGAGGAAAGTGTGGAGAATGAACAGCCGGTTTTTTTTGATGTCATTACTTTCGAGTACCTCATTCATCACTATGAATCGAATGAGAATTGGAAGAAAGCGATGAAGGTGCTGGAATATGCGCTTGAGCAGCATCCCTATGAGTCACTTTTTATAATTAAGAAAGCCGGGATGTTCATCTTCTTCAAAAAGTACAAGCAGGCGCTTGATCTTCTCGACCAGGCAGAGATTATGGATCCTTCGGATATTACGATTCCCATTCTCCGCTGTGATGTATATATTGAGAGAAAGCAGCATCATCATGCGGAAAAAATCCTGCAGGATGCCATTGAAAAATGTGACGATCAGGCAGACCGGGAAGACATGCTGCTTGAGCTTGCTGACGTTTATGAAGACTGGGATCGGTATGATATGGTTTTTGAAACCCTGAATAAAGTTCTGGAAATCAACGAGGAAAATGAAGAGGCTTTAAGCCGGATGTGGTACAGTGTAGAGCTTGCAGGCAGGCAGGAAGAGAGTATTGCGCTTCATAAAAGAATTATTGACAACCATCCGTATTCCTACCTCGCGTGGCATAACCTGGCGAATGCATACTATGACCTGGGTATTTTCGATAAAGCGATTGAAGCCTATGAATTTGTTACTGCAATCAATGAAAACTGGGATCTTGCTTATCGTGACTGCGGCGATGCTTATTTCAGGCTGAAGCAATTCCATAAGGCGATTGAGCAGTTTCAAAAAGCGATTGAATTTTCTAAGCCATACGAGGAATTATATTTTTCCATCGGGTATTGCCATGAAAAACTGAAAGATCTGAATATAGCCCGGTCATTTTATCGAAAGGCAGTTGCTGCAGAACCTAAATACAGCGACGCTTTTTTCCGCATTGCCGAAACTTTCAGAAAGGAAAAACTATGGGAGAATGCGGTGCACTTTTACAAGAAAGCATTGCGTGTAGTTCCGGAAAATGCAAATTACCTGTTGGGACTGGCTCAGTCATTTTATAATCTCGGCGAAATCGACCCGTTTATTTTTGTCTGCCAGTCAGTAATGGCATTGAATGTTAAAAACAAAACAAGGGCGCAATATGAAAAGCTCGCCGGGTATCTTATTGATCTCGGATGTATTGAAGATGCACTGCAACTCATTGATTTTGCTGCAATGGAGAAAGGGAGTACAGCAGCTTTTCCTTATATGCGCGCCATCTGTTTCTTCAAATTCGGGAATCGCAAAGAAGCGATAGCATGGCTTGAGGAAGCTTTGAATTTAAACTATGGAAAACACAGGCTGCTGTATAAATTCGCCCCGGAATTGAAAAGCGATCCCATGGTCGCTGCCATAGTTGAACAATACAAATAACACCCATGAAATTTGTTTTAGATCGCCTGCCTGCACGCTCTTACAAGCCGCGCACAACAGGCGTTACGATGGTGATGGATAAGGGGTTAAGCATCGGGGAAACAGAGAATTTCTTATCTGCAAATGAGCCGCATTTAGATATTGTGAAGCTGGGATTCGGAACAGCGATGGTTACCCCGCATCTGAGAGAAAAAATTTTAATTTATAAAAAATATAAGGTGCCGGTTTATTTTGGCGGAACATTGTTCGAATGGTTTTATGCTCATGATGCCATGGATGAATATGTATCAATGCTTGATGAATATAATGTGGAATTTGCCGAAGTTTCTGACGGTACGCTTGATATTCCGCACATAGAAAAATGCAATATCATCTCTAAGCTTGCCAGATCGCGAACCGTTTTAAGCGAAGTGGGCTCAAAAGACGCCGAAAAAATTATTCCTCCTTATAAATGGATTCAGCTGATGAAGGAAGAGCTTGATGCCGGATCACAGATGGTGATTGCCGAAGCGCGGGAAGGAGGTAATGTAGGCATCTACCGGGGCAGCGGTGAAGTGCGCGAAGGTCTGGTGGAAGAAATTCTTACTCAGATTCCTGCAGAAAAAATCCTTTGGGAAGCCCCCAATAAAGCACAGCAGGTTTTTTTTATTAAACTGCTTGGCAGTGATGTAAATCTGGGGAATATTCCGGTCAATGAGGTAATTCCACTGGAAACACTTCGGGTAGGGTTGAGGGGCGATACCATGAAATGGTTTTTAGATAAATCATTGAAATGAATCGTGACTCCAGTACAGAAAAAATAATGCTAATCAGGTTTGTTCCTGCTTTCAGATTATCAGACTGATCTTAAATAAACAGTGTAAATCAGAAACCTTCGGATCAAAATTAAAATATGGTCAGAACAAGGCCCTGATTTGTGCCTGACTTGTATTCACCACCTTTGCAATACCTGTCTTTCTCCCTTCATAGCTAACTGTCATCTCGAGAAAATTAGAAAGTTTTCTCTGGAATGAAATGTTAAGCAGATAATTTTTTCCTTGCAGCAAACCCTGGAGCATTGCATATTCAACCGGTGTGTTTGTTGTACCGGTAAATGAAACATTTGCAAACGTAGCACTCAGGTTCAGGACGCTTTTAGAAATGACATTGTATTTAATGTCGAGTGTGAATTTGTTGTTGATCGCCTGCTCATTTACCTCACCACTCGCATTCCTGCTGTTGCCATAGCTGTACAAGAGTGACGTGCGAAACACATTGGAGGGCTGCAGGGTTAGCTGAGCCTCACCCACATAGCCTTTGATGAGATAATCATTCTGAGGGAGTGATTGCAGTGCGTAGCCGCTTTCAGTACGCGTCCCCTTGATTATTGTGGAGAATTTCTTAGAAATATTCCAGCGAATCCTGGTGCCGGTAGTTTTAAGGGTGCGAACTTCCACACCGTTGGTTAACAGATTCTTGGATCGGTTATTTTGAAATGACAGTTCAATTCCATAGCGCGGGTTCGTTTTGTTGTAATAAAGAAAACCCGATACCAGTGTCGCCGTGGCAAGGAGCAGGCTATCATTAATATTAAGGTTGAACGGATCGAACTGTGTTTCCAGGTCACCCCTGAAAGTTTTCTTATTGATCTGTAAGGTAGTGAGAGTAGAGAACCTGGATATTGCGGACTGAAAGGGGGTGGGCTTGCTCCACAACTTCTGCGGCGATACTCCAAATGCTTCATTTATCTGTGATGTATATGCCTTCACATATTCGCTTGTGGGAAGAAACACCTTAATGTAATTTGCATCACTCTGAAAAGCGGAAATCTCGAATTCATTGATCTGCTGGATTCCGTCATCATTGTAGTCATTCCATGCGTAAGTTCCGGTTCCCGCAGGAACCGGTGCATAGGCAAATTCGAGTTTCTGCTCCTGTCCTGATCCTACCTCATACAATGAATTACTTGTGATAAATCCTTTCTTCAGATTCAGATCATAAGTTAGCCTGCCCAGCACTGATTGATCAGGATTTTGAATTGTAAGTGCGGTATCAGAAATTTTAAGCTCACGGTAGGTGGCAGTGAGCTGGAGCACACTGTTTGGATTTTTGAAAAGCCCGCCGGTGAAATTCACGGTATTTCCAATGGAAGCATTTTTAAATTTTGAATCTACCGGTGCAAAATCTATTCTTGATGCTGCATCAACCCGGTACCTGATCTTAGCAGTATCATTATTCCTAAAGTAAATTCTCCCCTCATCATAGTGCGCACTTGTCTTTTCGAGTGAATCATTTCCTGAAATAAAGATGCGGTTTCGCTCCCCCTCACCATGCAATCCGATGGTGATACCCTTCATAACATTTATGGCCTGTGAAACGTCAAATGAAGGGCGGAAAAACCGGGTATTGTTTGAATCGCCTTTCGAAAGCAGGTAACTTGCGATCCAGCTGAAGTGAAATCCTTTATGAACATAGTTTCCATTCAGCGCATTATTCAATCCAGTGTAATCAGACTGGCGGTTGAAAAACGAAACCGTGTATTGCACATTTCCTACTGTTTGTTTTTGCAGGTTTAATGAAAGCAGGCCTAGGTTTTCATTGAATGTGTTTCCTGAAGAAGGCTGCAGATTCCAGTCACGCTCAAATTCTACAGGACGGTATCGCTCAAGAGGCCTGAAAGTTTTGGCTGCAAATTCATATTGAGTATTAAACAACAATATGGTATTCTTTTTTGAAGAAGTATCCAGTAAAATCTTCTTTGTAAACGCCAGGTGAGATGCAAAGCCTTGGTTGTTTTGATTATCAAGAGAAGAAAATGTATTCAAATCAGTATTTGATATGCCGCCTTCCCATGTTATAGAGCTCTTATCGTTTATCCTGAAATCAGCACCAATGGTTAGTAACTGTGTCCGCTGCGGTGCGATGATCGGTATAATGGGCTCGTAGCTACCCTGCGGTATTCCGTTCAGGGGAGCAACCCACTGATACACTCTTCCGTTCACGAGATTGCTGGCAATCACATAATTTCCTTTGCCGGTTCCGGTATATGAAAAGCTTACAGAAAAATGAGCGCTGTCCTCATTGATGGAATATACGTAGATGGTATAACCGAGTGAATCGGTTTTTTTATAGAGTGGGCGATCAGTTGTGAAAGCCACGCTGTCAATGCTGGGTGAGAACGCCTGACCAAGGCTATCACCAATGGATTGCAGAATAATTTTCTGAGTGTCGCTGAGGGCTTGCTGCAACGGCTGGTTTTTCGCATCCTGCTCATTATAAAAATTAAGCCGGACGTTCCACCGCGCGGTTTTGATTTCCTGGTTAAGATAAAATATCGTTCGCAGGTATGCTTTATCTGAATATTGAAATTCCACTTCAATCCGCTTATCTTTTGTGATCAGCCGGGTAGGAGTGAAGGTGATTTCACCGGTGTTATAATCAATCACATAATCGCGGTCGCTGCCACGAAGCATCAGCACTCCATCAATGAAAACACGCTCCGTACCGGCAAGGATGATAATGAACAGCTCGCCATTATTTCCTGTTAAGCGGTAGGGACCTTGGTTGCCTTCCTGACCCGGGAAATTGTTACGTGCATATTTGCCTTTTGCTACTGCGGCACTTGCAGCAGATCTGAATGACGCCGCATCCGCTTCGGGTGATAATTTTTTTCCGGAAGAATAAAGAGTTGAAAAGCTTGCCCCCTGCAGTTTCTTGTAAAAATTCATAAAATAGCCCTCAGGCCGTGATAGCTCGTAGTCACCTACAGTCAGTTGAGATTTGTTTTTTTTGAACTGAATAAAAATTTTGTCAAAGTCCTGTATTTGCTGTGTATTCCCTTCAGGCTGTATGGGAATATTGGCATCACTCATGGCTGCAAGAACATCCACATCCCCGGCAAGCCTTCCCTGCAACTGCAGATTGAAACTTGAATTTACCACCAGGTCCTGGTTATTGCCAAACGTGATTCCACGGGAAAAGCTTCCATTGTAATCAAGCCCGCCAAACGGTGTTTCTTTACCGGAAAGCTCGGCAGGTGAGTAAATGATAGGCTGGTTCAGAACACTGTCACTCTTATTGAGCACTTTGAAATTTTTATGTGAATAGGTTTTTGTCAGGAGAACAGGCAGAACACGGTAGGAAATGATTACGCTGTCAGTATCCGGTTTTTTGTTCCATGTCATGGTCGCACTCCAGTCATTTATACTGTAGCTCCCGGCCGGAATTATAGCTCCTCCCTTGCTTATTTCTACAATAACTGACCCGGGTACAAGGCTAAGTGAATCAATATGGATGATGCCGGTGTCTGCTGCAAATGTTTTTGTCCTGAAGTTTGTAAGCGTCTGCGCACCCCCATCGCTTACAGACAAAAAAAACAGCACTGCAAGAGCGAAGTAAAAAGAGTTTTTTCCCTGCAGTTTCAGAACCATAAATGTCTTTGCTAAGCAGGGCTTTGTTTCACAAATAAAGGATAAAGCGCTGTTGCAGAAATATAAAGCTACTTCAGAAAAATTATTGTGCCATCCCGGTATGGACTTACTATCTTCGGTACCCGGCCTGCTAAATAAACAGGATTGATCAGCATGAAAAAATCAGTTTTAACATTAATCTTTCTTTTCGGCATCTCCTGGCGGTGCTCTGCACAAATGATATCCTGCGCCCAGGCATCATCATTCGTAGGGATGAGCGTTACAGTCTGTGGGCAGGTGAAAACCGCGATGCGTGACTCACTCGGAAAAAGATCAGGAATGGTACTTGCTCTGTGCCTGCCCTATCCCCATCAGCCGCTGATGATCGTAATTAAAGATGACACACTTCCTCTGTTTGCCTATGATGAAACCACATGGCCCGGTAAGCAAATTTGTGTAAGCGGATTAATAAGCCTCCTCAGTGGCAGGCCTTATATTGAAGTGCGCAAGCGAACGCAAATAGTTGACTGAAATTATCGGTTCTACAGCTTAACAACTTTTTTAAAAATGGTGTTATCAGCAGCTCTCAATTGAAGAAAATAAATTCCGGGTGAAACGCCTGCCTCAATGGCGGCTGATAAAATTTGCTTGCCTGCATCCCTTCTCCCGCTAAATAATGTTCCTATTGCAGCTCCGTTTGCGGTGAGCAGGCTCAACTCTATCCATTCAGCTTTTTGTAAATAAAACGTGATTGCAAACTGATCAGTTACAGGATTAGGATAAACATTCAGCGAGCTTGCTATTACAGGGGCATAAATTCCCGTAATGCCTTCTGGAATTACCAGTGTTGAAGTATGGATGGTATCACCCGTACTGAAAGTGTTGTTATTGGCATAATTAAATGCTCCGTAAAATGTTACATCACCGGTACCTGCTGCAGGAGCGGTCCAGTCGAATGACCATGTTGCTGTATGATCTGGAAAGCTTGAGCCGTTTTTAGTGTGTGTTACATATTTATCGGAGCCTGCGCAGAAATGGGTACTGTCAGGATTGGTAATAATCAACGTGCCGAGCAAACTACCTGCAAGGTCCTGCGGAGAAATCTCAAATCCAAATCGTACAACCCCGGAGCTAAACAGGGCAGCTGTGATACTATAGGTGCTGTCAGGAAGATAACCACTTAATGGCACGCTTGAAGAGATAAGACCTGAAAGCGGAGTGGCAGTTCCTCCATGGCATCCAACTCCGTCAGAGCAGGTTTGACCATCAGCAGGTGAGCCGGTGTGCTTGGATTGAGCCCCCACAACATTACTGAACACATTTTGTGTTGCCTGCTCAAAGATGAAACTGCAAATCACCACCGATACCATTAAAATGATCGTTTTCCTCATAAAAATTTTGGCAAATGTAAGGGGATTAAAGTTGGCAGGATGCATTTTACCTAATTCAGCAACTGATCATTCACGGTTTCGAGCCAATCTTCCACAGAAGTAACAATATCATTGAATGCTTCTTCCTCGAAGGGTGATTTCAGGCTTGCCACTTTCACAAGCTCAAGAAATGATTTACTTCCGCCCTGCCGGCAAAGTCTTATATAATCTGCGATTGCTTTTTCCCTGTCAACAGATGCTTTTCTCCAGAACTGAAATGCACAGATTTGCGCCAATGTGTAATCAATATAATAAAACGGATGCTTGAAGATGTGTGCCTGGCGGTGCCAGAAGCCACCCTGCTCAAGGTAATCATTGCTTTCATAAATCCTGTGAGGCAGATATTTTTTTTCAAGGCTTCTCCAGAAAGCTTTACGCTCATGGGTTGAAACTTCAGGGTTTTCATAAACGAAATGCTGAAATTCATCTACGGCAACACCATAGGGCAGAAAAAGTACAGAGCCTGAAAGGTGAGTAAACTTATACTTTTCTGCATCTTCATTAAAAAACAAATTCATCCAGGGCCAGGTTAAAAACTCCATACTCATCGAATGAATTTCTGCTGCCTCCGAGGTTGGAAAAAAATATTCCTCGAGGCCAAGATCACGGCTGCACCAGGTTTGAAAGGCATGACCAGCCTCATGCGTTAGTACATCTACATCGTGTGAAGTGCCATTGAAATTAGAAAAAATAAAAGGCGCTCTGGCCTCACTGAGGAATGTGCAATATCCCCCAGCAGCTTTATTTGGCTTGTTCACCAGATCCATGAGTTCATTATCCAGCATGAAGTGAAAAAACCTTTCTGTTTCCGGAGACAGCTCTGCATACATTTTTTGCGCTTTGTCAATGATCCAGGCGGGATCACCTTTAGGCTTCGCATTTCCGGAGTAAAATTCAAGTTGCTCGTCATAATATATTAAAGATTCAAGACCAAGACGCTTACGCTGGCGATCCCTGAGACCTGAAGCAACAGGAACGATTTTCTTTTCGACCTGCCCGCGGAACTTCTTCACCATGCCTGCATCATAATCAGTGCGGCACATGCGCATATAGCCAACTGGAATAAAATTATCAAAACCCAGTTTTATGGCAATCCGGTGGCGAACCTCAACCAAATCATCGTAGATACGGTCGAATGTTGATTCATGCTGGGTAAAAAAGGAATCGGATTTCTCATGTGCTGCTTTCCGGGTAGCCCGATCCTGCGCACTCTTGAACGGAACCATGCCGGAGAGGTTGTATTTACTGCCTTCAAAAATAATTTCGGCACTGGCAATGAGGTTTGTATATTCTGTGCTCAGCTCATTTTCACGCTGAAGGTCCGGAATAATCTCAGTGCTGAAAGTTTTGATTGCAAGTTCAGCAATATGAAACAACTGCTTCCCGAATTCGATTTCAATATCCGCCTGGTAACGGGATGTAATGAGCGCTCTGTAAAAATCCGATACAAGTTCCTGGTAAATAGGGTAATGCCTGTCAAAATATTGCTGCTCATTCTCGAAGAAAGGGTCACTTGTATTGATGGTGTAGCGAATGTTTGCGACATTACTCATGGTTTCAAAATGAGACCGCACCCGGTAAATCTCCCGGATCAATTCGATCTGCCGGCCTGCCGAAGATGCATTTGTTAGATCATCAAGAAGCTTATTTACCCGGATCTTCATTGAATCCAGATCAGGTCGCAGATACTCAATTTCAGAAAATTTCACTTTCTATTTTTAAAATACAAAAAATATTTACAGGCATCGAGATACGCCAGGTATCTGCTATCGCATCCATTCATCTTCTACAAATACTCTTTCAACTCTTCCCTGCAATGGAGGATGCAACTTAGCCACCCTGACTCTTATTTTTTTCACATCTTTATTTAGCCTGGATACAGCAATTAGAATTTTGCTGCACGCAGTTTCCAGCATGCTGATCTTTTCATTAAAAATCTCTTTTATGGTTTCATACAAAATTTCATAATTCAAAGTTTTCACCGAAAGGTCTTCTGATGCTCCCGGTGTGTCAATGGTTATGTAAATACTTACTTCGATCTCATTTCCTAGGACTTTTTCTTCTGAATGGATTCCAATTAGCGCGTGAAAGCGCATTCCTTCCAGGCCTATGATCATCTTCTGAATTTTGAATTTACCTCTGCAAGAACGCTAAAGTTCGCTTAACCCTGCTAAAAGGCTACCTGTTCCAATATTACCTTTGCCCGCAAATATTAAAACTCATGCGCGATGACCGCTTTCAGCACCCGGATTATTTTCTTGTAGATGAACTTTTAACTGATGAGCAAAAACTGATTCGTGAAAGTATCCGCACCTGGGTTAAAAAAGAAGTTACACCCATCATCGAAGATTATGCACAGCGCGCGGAATTCCCGAAGCAACTCATTAAAGGGCTGGCTGAGCTTGGCTGCTTTGGCCCCACTATTCCGCCGGAATATGGGGGCGCAGGACTTGATTACATTTCCTACGGGCTCATGATGCAGGAAATTGAGCGGGGTGATTCAGGAATACGCTCCGCCGCCTCAGTACAAGGATCTCTTGTGATGTTTCCTATCTACGCTTACGGAAGTGAAGGCCAGCGAAAAAAATATCTGTCAAAGCTTGCGAGTGGTGAATGGATGGGATGCTTCGGCTTAACAGAGCCTGATTTTGGTTCTAATCCTTTGGGGATGATTACAAATTATAAGGCGGCTGATGATCATGTTGTACTTAACGGTGCTAAAATGTGGATCAGCAATGCTCCTTTTGCCGATGTTGCAGTGGTTTGGGCAAAGGATGAAGAAGGTGAAATTCGCGGATTAATTGTGGAGCGTGGCATGGAGGGATTTACCACACCTGAAACGCATGGTAAATGGAGTCTTCGTGCCTCATCAACAGGCGAGCTTGTTTTTGATCATGTGAAAGTTCCGAAGGATAATATTTTTCCGAATGTAAAAGGGTTGAAAGGGCCTCTTGGCTGCCTGTCAAAGGCCCGTTATGGAATTGCCTGGGGCGCTCTTGGCGCTGCCATGGATTGCTATGACTCCGCGCTGAGATATTCACAGGAGCGCATTCAGTTCGACAAGCCCATTGCATCCTTTCAACTCACTCAAAAAAAACTTGCAGAGATGATCACCGAAATTACCAAGGCTCAGTTGATGGCATGGCGTCTCGGTGTGTTGATGAATGAAAACCGGGCAACTGCGGGGCAGATTTCAATGGCAAAGAGAAATTCTGTAGAAATTGCTTTGAACATTGCCCGTGAAGCCCGGCAGATTCATGGTGGAATGGGAATAACCGGGGAATACCCGATCATGCGCCACATGATGAACCTTGAATCAGTAATTACCTATGAGGGCACCCATGACATTCATCTGCTAATAACGGGAATGGAAGTAACCGGAATTAATGCATTTAAATAGCAGGTGAGGATTTAAGGGAAAAGCGGAATTTTGTTATTCCTGTGCTAACTTTAAAAAGACTAATAACCTTCATGCTGCTTTTCCAGATCGAGTTTATCTCCAATTTTATCCTGTACTTCTTCCAGCTTATTTTCTGCCTGTATTTCTGCTCCTGCAAATGATTTTACAATGGCATTCAGCAGGGGCTCAAAAATTATTTTCTGTCGCATGGAAATCAGAATAACTCCAAGAATAATATAGATCATCGCTACTATCAGGTAGCCCGCCCAGCTTGCATCCAGAGCATTACCCAGGAGTATTGCAACCGCAATACTAAGCATCACCATGCTGAAAGTAAATATTACCGCAAGTATGAGTACCATAAAAAAGCCCGTAAGGAGTCTTGAGCTTTTATCTGCCATTTGCAGGGCCATCAATCGCATCCTCAATTGTGCATAATCCATAAGTGATTCGAGAAACTTGCCTCCTCTTTCTTTCAATGGCTCATTCATAACTCTTTTTTTGTTTTTCGTAGTGCTGAATAAATTACAGGAATCAATAATTTAGTAATGGTACCGAGCAGTTTTCTTGCCACTACATTTTTCAAAACCATTGCTCCGGCAGTACCTACTCCTGCGGTGATTGCGATGCTCTTTATATCAGGATGCTTTATAAAGTTGCGAACGGCACTTTTAAGCATGGCGGATGGTTTTAAACTTTCCATCAACTCTTCTGCATCAAACTTCAATTGTGCTTCTGCAGCCATCCGCTGATCCTGCAATGATTGAAGGTTTCTTTTGAGTCTTTCACTTGCGGGTATATTCTTTTCCATGGGATATTCAGGGTTTATCGGGAATCCGTAAATGTACTATTGAATAAAGAATTGCAGGTGTTCAAAATTACAGCCAATCAAACTGTACACATTTTCATCAATGCATTAAAGATGCTCTGAATCATTCCTGGCAGTGATGAGAGAGGAGATTTTACACAATATGAGTAATCTTATCCGCTTTCACTTTCAATCTGAAAGAATTCCTTTTAAAAGCTTTTTCCACTGGATGTGTGCAAGGCCCATTTGTGCACCAATTGCCACAACCAGATTTCGTAATTTACTCTTAGGGCTCCTTGTTTCTGTGTTGGGTAATTCATTTCTTCCATATTCTGAGGCGGTTACCTTATTTCCTGTCCGTTCAATAATGAATGAGCTTGTAGCATCATCTGTATAAAAATGAGCTGTGGCTTTATATGAGTTTTGAGGATTGGAAGCCGGCCTTACCTTTATACTATACCGGTCATATTCCTCAGTGGTTTCTGAATCAATAAGCTCAATTTTAACCCACTCGTATCCATGCCCTTCCTTGCTTTCAGGGGCGGGCAATTCAATTCTGATGTAATTCCCGACCTGTGGCATTGTGCTTATTTTTTTGCCTGAATGATCAGTAAGTCTGAAGCCCGAAGATGCCTTGCCACTGTATTCTTTCCAGTGATTAATATTCCGAAGGCGTTTCCTCGACCTTAAAAACAAAGCTCTTGCCTCTTTACTGCTTTTTAGTTTCCTGTGAACTCTGGTACTAGTGAATGAACCGGTATTTTGGGAAGGAACTACAGCTTTAGAGGATCTGCTTTTCATAAAAATATTGAACAAACAGTGTACACGATATTAATTAAAGACCTGGAACCTGATTAAATGTTGAGCCGGTTGTCATATGGATAAAAAATCATTCCGTTATTCTGCCATTTGCCATTTTCCCTCATTATTGATTTCATAGCTGAATCCATTGCTCATCTCGTGAATTTCTTTTCCTTTAACCTGGTCATAAAAATTTCTTTTCTCATACACTGTGTTTCCATTGTTTTCGCGTGTTAAATAAACGATGAGCCCACTAACGGTGGGGGAAACATCATCCAGCCATTGATCATCATTTTCCTTAACAAATGCGTGGCTCATAGTTGATTTCTTTTTCCGGTAATGAAAGTATGGAGAATAGAGAGTTTAAGGGTTTAATAATCCATTATTACAAAATCCACATTAAAGGAAGTGAGAAGTGCAATATCCGAACTAACAGGCACATTCCACACGAGCAGGCGCAGGCCATTGCGGTGAAGCTCATCCGTTTTTTCCCGTGTCAGTTCATCCTTCATCCGGTACTTGAATGAAATGCCATCCAGTTTTTTCTTTAATGCCTGCTGTTTACCCTTCTCATAATTTCCGTAAGTGTTCAGCATTGTGATTACCGATGAATTTTTTTGCTCAGCATAACTAAGGACTGAGGAGAACTCACACTCCAGAATGACATATTCTGTAAGATTATACCGGCTCGCAACTGCAAGGGTTGCATCCACCACATCACGCATCACTGTGATGATATTGAGCGAGCTGAAATACACGGAAAGGTCTCTTTAATATCAATGCAAACGGGCTTACGGATATGGTGCTCATTCATGTATTTAAAAAGATCCTCCAGCCCGGTATAACTTCCTTCCTTTCCGTTGCAAGTGTTGATATTTTCAATTTCTTTATCACTGGTTTCCGCAAAACATTTTCTATCACCATCGTATGCATGAACCCGTGAGGAATGCGAAAGCCAGATGGTTTTATCACCGCTTATCTGAACATCTACTTCAACACCATCGGCATTCCTGAGGGCTTCCTTGAATCCATTAAGTGTGTTTTCTCTAACAGAATCTGAACGGCCGCCACGATGTGCAATCTTCAAAGTTCGAAGTTTGGCAGGCGGTTCTTCGGCGCTCACTAAACAGAAAGTAAAAACCATTGCACATGATAAACAGAATAAAAAAAGTTGCACGGAGCGATTCATAAAATTTTTAATTGATTGAGCCACTTCAGAAACAATGCCATTGCTTTGATAATCTTGTAGAATAGGGGATTAATATTCCCGTATATGTCACAGAAGTGCTTTTCCGTTCTTTATTAAATAAAACAATTTCGCCATAATTGATGTGGATAAAATGAATAGTACCATTTGGCATAATTTACGTTTCTTGCACCACTTATTCATTTAACCAAAAAACTAAACTCTATGGGAAGCCTACTTTACGTTGTTGCTGTCATCTTAGTAATAATTTGGGCAGTAAGCTTTTTAGGTGGCTATTACACCGGTGGAATCATTCACATCCTCCTTGTAATAGCAATTATTGTTGTACTTCTGAGGGTTATCCAGGGAAGAAAGCCGCTTTAAGTTTTCATTAACCATTTGTTATCCTTAACCGGAAACAACGAACAGGCAATCCTGAACAGGGTTGCCTGATTCTTTTACCACTTGCCAGGAATGAAGTTAACCGGCTTGCAGCTAGAAAATCAGGCAGACAATCTTACGCTTAAAATTTATTCACTTTTTTTCTTTCTCCGAATCATCTCTTGACTTCCATAAATACAGATAAGCATAGGTTCGGTATGGCGACCAGGCTGATGCGATCTTATTCATATACTGGCGCAGCTTCTTTTTATCACTGGTTTTTAAACCGTATAATTTTATCAGTGCCTGGGCTGCACCGAAATCATCAAGCGGACTGATATCTTCACGCCCCAGCGTGAACATAAGCAGCATTTCTGCAGTCCATCTTCCAACCCCCTTAATGGAGGTGAGATATGTAATTACTTCTTCATCGCTCATCCCGGAAAATTTTTTATGATCCATTCCATTTTCCACTGCAAACCTTGCCACATTGTGAACATAGCTCACCTTGGCATTTGACAAACCGATGGATCGTAATACCGGTGCAGGCACCGCCAGAATTTGCTCGGGAGTGGGCTGTTTTGCTCCGAATAAATTTAAAAATCTTTTGAAAATAACATCCGCAACTTTGGTCGAAAGCTGCTGTGACATGATGGAGGCACACAAGCGCAGGCAAATATTTTTATTCTTTTTCAAAATAAACGGCTCATACCTGTCCACAAGCTTTTTCAGTGTTCTGTCCTTTGAGAGATGAGAAATGTAATGCATGGATTAAAGGATTAGATTTTACTGCATGATAACCAGCAAAAAATGTCAACTACAAATATGATCGCAAATCTTCGGCAAATTTATTGACTGACTTACCGGATTTTACAATAATCACTTGATTACTTTAAGCATGTAAATTTGTTCTTCTATGGAGATACGATTTTTTTATTCACTGATGGGTAAGTTCTTGATTATCCTTTTATTCCTTTTTCAAAAATCATTTTCCCAAACTACTTACTATCACCGGTACGTAATCGAATTCACTGATAAAAATAACAGTCCCTATGCTATAGAGGAACCGTCACAATATCTTTCAGAACGTGCTATTGAGCGCAGGAACCGCTACGATATTCCTGTTTTATTAAATGACCTTCCGGTCAATCCATCCTATATTCAGCAGGTTACTGTTACCGGAGTAAAGCTTTTAAACCGTAGCAAATGGCTTAATTCCATTACCATTCAAACCGAGGACTCGCTTGCACTTGTTGTCATCAACAATCTTCCTTTTGTAAAAACAGCCAGCCCGGTTGCGGTAAGGCAGGCAAGACCCTCCCTTATTCAAAAGCAAAAATTGCAGGAGGATGAGCTAAAAACTGCGGAAGCTGATTTTTATGATTACGGAACTGCAGCCCACCAGATAGAAATGATGAATGGCAACATACTTCATGATCAGGGCTTTCATGGTGAAGAAATGATCATCGCTATTTTTGACGGGGGCTATTATAACTGCAATCCTGACTCCCTGGATGTATTTGATTCGCTATTTGCAGAGGATCGCATATTGGGCATGTGGGATTTTGTAAGGCAAAATGACAGTGTATTTAATTATGCAACCCATGGCACTGAGGTGCTTTCCGCTATTGCAGCCAACACACCAGGATTTCAGGTTGGGACTGCACCGAAGGCATCGGTTTACTTATTTATTACTGAAGATGTATCAAGTGAATATCCCATCGAAGAGCACAACTGGGCTGCAGCGGCAGAAGTTGCAGATAGTGTGGGTGCCGATATAATTTCATCTTCACTGGGCTATAGTGATTTTGATGATCCCGCTTTCAATCACACCTATGCTGACATGGACGGCAAGACCACGATGTGCAGCCGTGCTGCTGCTACTGCAGCAAGCAAGGGAATGATTGTATGCAGCAGCGCCGGAAACGAGGGTGCAAAGCCCTGGTTTTATATTACTGCTCCGGCTGATGCTGACAGCATTATCACCGTTGGAGCAACAGATTCCACCGGAACCTTCACCTCCTTCAGCTCCCACGGTCCCACCGCAGATGGAAGAATAAAACCAACCATTGTGGCACAGGGAATCCGTGCATGGGTGATTGATCCTGCCGGCTGGCATCATACCACCTTTCCGGGTAATGGCACATCCTTCTCCAATCCCATCGCAGCCGGGCTTGTTGCATGCCTCTGGCAGGCAAATCAGGAGAAAAGCAATATGCAGATAATTGATGCCATCGCGAAAAGTGCCAGCCTTTACTTTAACCCAAACGATTCTTTCGGCTATGGTATTACAAACTTTCAACTGGCAGATTTAATTTTAAAAGGTGAAGCCCCCTTCGATCTGAATATTACGAAGCCTGTAGTATATCCGAATCCTTTTTCTGACAGCTTCGGCATACTCTATTATGAATCTTCTGCCCAGTCCATTGATGTTGAACTTTTTGATATGACAGGAAGAAAAATCATTGGTTTCAATCATACACTTCAGGCCGGATATAATTTTTTACCTGTGGAATCCCTTGAGCATGCGCCCAACGGATCCTATCTGGTACGGGTGCAGTTCAGTGACCATACAGATGTGGTCCGGGTTGTCAAAGTATCCCAGTAAAGCTTTAAAATTTATATCCTCACCAATGCGTTGAATGGATTATCCCCATCAGCAATTTAAAGTCATATTTCTGTCACAATACCCCGGCTTATATGGAAAGATTGCCGCCACTTTATCCATGGTGGTATACCAAAACATCCCTCAATGAAAGCATTTCATTTAATCTCAAGCCAAAGCAATGATCTTAATGAAATCATCTTCGCGTATCGTAACAAAAATTATGGGGCTTATGTGCTACGCAAATATTGTAATGACCGTTTGCTGAAGGCGTTTGGCATCACCCTTTCTTCGATTATTATTTTTTTCACCTGTACAACACTGATTCAGCTCCATTCACGGCCTCTCAAAAAGGATTCATATTCTTTGCTTGCGGAACCTGATACCCTAAGTGTATTTGAAATAATTCCTAAAAAGATTCATGCTGCTGAACCGGCAACAAAACCTGCACATGCCTCCATGCCCTTACAAATCACGGACAATTCTGTAAACTCTTCATTAAAAATCGCCGATACAATGCAAACTGCTTCGGCGGTTGGAGATAGTGCTGCAAATGATGAAATGGCAGCAGGACAGGGAAAATCTGTGTACGCAGCCATTGGGGATTCAATGCAGGGGAATGATCCGCCTGAAGCTGATACGTTTTCTTTTACACATGAAGTTTACCCATCCTTTCCCGGAGGCAACAAAGAATTTTCAAGGTATGTGCAAAATAATTTTGACTGCAGCACGCAAAACGTTTCCGGATACAACGAGGATGGAAAAATAATCCTCCGCTTTATCGTAAGAAAGGATGGTGTTATCACCAGGGTTGAGGTACTGAAAAATAATGCAGGGCTCAACTGTGAAAACGAGGCGGTTGAGCTTTTGCAAAACAGTCCGCGGTGGAATCCCGGGCTACAGAATAATCAGCCGGTAAATGTTTTGATGCTGCTGCCGATCATGATTCAAAAGCAGTGATTAACCACATTCCCTTTCAAGTGATAATGCGTTAAAGTATTTTTAATTGTAATTGCATATGCAATGCAGCCCTTGCTGTTATTCGTTATCAGGCTTCAGTAACATCGAACCCCGGTAGAAAAAAAATCTCAAACCAAGTAAATATCAATGGTGTATGATCAATACAGGTAAATCATAACCTGAACACTATACTTATCTTTGTGTTACCTTAAGAACAATATGTCTGAGATACTTCCCGGTTTTTCTTTATTGAGTGAGATAGGAACGGATGCTTATCAGGTAAAGGGCTTTCCAAAGCGTGGACGGAAAAAAAAGAATCCGGAACCCCGTAAATTTTACATTGAGACCTATGGCTGTGCCATGAATTTCAGTGATACAGAAATCATTACATCGGTCTTAGTGAAGGATGGATTTTTGGCAACTGATAATTTTCTTACTGCGGATCTCATATTAATAAACACATGCTCCATCCGTGACAATGCAGAGCAAAAAGTCAGGAATCGCTTAAGGCATTTTCGCGGAATTAAAAATAATAATCCTGCTGCACTGATTGGCGTGCTTGGTTGCATGGCGGAGCGGTTAAAATCCAAACTGCTGGAAGAAGAAAAGATCGTTGACCTTGTGGCAGGCCCCGATTCATACAGGGATTTACCAAAGCTAATTGCGAGGGCAGATGATGGACAGAAGGCTGTAAATGTTTTGTTATCGAGAGATGAAACATATGGGGATATTAATCCGGTCCGGGTTAACAGCAACGGGGTTTCAGCTTTTATTTCAATTACCCGGGGATGCAATAACATGTGCTCATTCTGTGTAGTACCCTTTACCCGCGGTAGGGAACGCAGCAGGGATGCCTATTCAATTATATCCGAAGCCCGGGACTTATTTAATGATGGCTACCGCGAGGTCACCCTGCTTGGTCAGAATGTAGATTCATATTCCTGGAAGAATGAAGGAAATGGGGAATGCATAACATTCGCCCGGCTGCTTGAAATGGTTGCACAGATCAATCCGATACTCAGGGTTCGATTCAGCACCTCTCATCCAAAGGATATTAGCGATGAAGTTCTTTATGCGATCAAAAAATTTCCCAATATCTGCAAGCACATTCATTTGCCCGTACAATCAGGTTGCAGTAAAGTACTTGAGAGGATGAACAGAACCTACGACCGGTCGTGGTACCTGGGTAAAATAGAGCGGATCCGTGAGTTGATTCCTGATTGCGGAATTTCTACTGATATTATTACAGGATTCTGCGGGGAAACCGACGAAGATCACCTGGAGACATTAAGCCTGATGGATTATGTAAGGTATGATCTCGCTTATATGTTTAAGTATTCTGAGCGGCCGGGAACACCTGCCGCAAAAAAATTTATTGATAATGTGCCGGAAGAAATTAAATCCGTGAGGCTGAGTGAAATCGTGGATCTTCAGCATAAGCACCAGGCCAAAATAAATGCAACCGAGACCGGTAAAATTTACGAAGTACTTGTTGAGGGCACTTCGAAGCGCTCAGAAAACTTCCTTGTGGGAAGAAACACCCACAATAAGGTGATTGTATTTCCTGATAATGGATTTAATAAGGGTGACTACGTGAATGTAAAAATCACTGATTTTACTTCAGCTACCCTCATTGGCAATGCGGTAAAATTTCATTACCATAAGCATCTATAACAATAATACAACTTGGATAATCAATCAATCAAAAACCGTTTTGGCATCATCGGCAATTCGCCTGCATTAAATCATGCTTTAACGATTGCTGCACAGGTAGCGCCTACTGATCTTACCACCTTGATTTCCGGAGAAAGCGGGGTGGGGAAGGAGGTATTTTCCCACATCATTCACCAGCTTTCTGCGCGCAAGCATAATCCATTTATTGCCGTTAACTGTGGCGCAATTCCTGAAGGAACCATTGACTCTGAATTATTTGGTCATGAGAAAGGATCTTTTACAGGAGCACATGAGGCACGAAAAGGATATTTTGAAACCGTGAATGGAGGAACCATTTTCCTTGATGAGATAGCAGAACTCCCTCATGGCACACAGGCACGCTTGCTGCGTGTGCTTGAAAGCCAGGAATTTATCCGCGTGGGCTCCTCGAAAGTTCAGAAGACTGATGTGCGTGTAATCGCCGCCTCCAATGTGAATCTGCTTGATCGTGTGCAAGCCAACAGGTTTCGGGAAGATCTTTACTACCGGCTCAGCACGGTTCCAATAAAGGTTCCGCCCCTGCGTGAGCGCACCGATGATATTCCGGTTCTGTTCCGGAAATTCTGTATTGACTTCTCTGATAAATACAAGGCAACATCCGTTCAACTCGATGATGAGGCTAAAGAATTACTGGTTCATTACACCTGGCCCGGCAATGTGCGCGAACTGAAGAATATGGCTGAACAGATCTCGGTACTTGCTAAAAACAAAGTAATGAGCGCTGCCGAGCTGAAAGAGTTTTTACCTGATTCCCGGCATTCGATGTTACCGGTGGTTACAGGAAATTCTGGTCAGGGAAATGAATTTACAGAGAGAGAGATTCTGTATAAAGTATTATTCGATATGCGCAATGACATTAATGAGCTCAAGAAAGTGGTGTATGGTCTGGTGCCCGGCTCAGATGCTCAGCAGCGCAGTTTCATGCCTTCGGAAATAAATGGATCCGTAATGCAGCATTCTGAGAAGCCGATTGTTATTGAATCCAACGTATCTCCTATACAGGTTGAGGAATCATTGTCACTTTCCAATTCTGAAAAAGAATTGATTAAAAAAGCACTTGTAAAATATCGCGGCCGAAGGAAAAATGCTGCCCGTGAACTCGGCATTTCTGAAAGAACCCTCTACCGTAAAATAAAGGAATACAAAATCCCCGAGTAAATTCGTTACCGTAATGATGCCTGACGACAATTCAATCAGAGGCTGTACTGCTGATTACCGGGAGGTTCATTCAGTCTTTTTGCTGTTCATTTTGGTCTTTTCCTTTTCCGGCTGCGGAGTCTATTCTTTTACCGGCGCTTCTATTGATCCAAGTGTAAAAACCTATACAGTTCATTTCATTACCAATCAGGCGCCGGTAATTGTTCCTGCACTGAGTCAAACGCTTACTGACGCGCTGAAAAATAAGTTTCTTACAAGCACCAACCTTACACTCACTCAAAACGGGGGTGACCTGGAATTCAGCGGGGCAGTTACTGGCTATCTGGTTAGTCCCGTGGCAGCACAGGCAAATGAAACAGCTGCTTTAAACCGCCTCACCATTTCCGTAAATATTGAATATGTGAATCATAAAAATGAAAAGCAATCTTTCAACACTGTATTTTCCAGATATGCCGATTACACCAGCACATCTGACCTCGCCTCGGTGCAGGATCAGCTAATCAAGCAAATCAATGAGCAGCTTGTTGAAGACATCTTTAATAAAGCTGTGGTAAACTGGTGATAGACATGAATGAAAGTGAACTGATAACCATGCTCAACGATGCCGTTTATCTCCGCAGCAGCAGCAGAAATAATCTTAAAAAAATTGCAGCACAATTCCCGTATTTTTTTCTTGTGAGAGCCCTGCTGGCAAAGAATAAATACTCTGATAAAAATGTTTCCAGGCACTTGCATCTTGCAGCCTTAATGGCAAGTGACCGTGCACTGCTTCATCGCTTTATCAAAGAAGCATCAAAACCAAATAATGGTGAGGATTCAGAGTCTTCAACCGGCGCGGAAGGCAATTATATACAGGAAGACATAGAAAATAAAGAGTTGATGAATCTGGCAAATAAGTCAGAAGAGAGAGACCATGCTTTTTTCTGGACGGGGAGTGAAGGCAAGTCAGGAGTAATGGCTGATGCGGATAATATTGAAAAGGGAAAAGACTTAAATGAAGAAAAGAGCCCTGAGGGGTTTGATCTGTCATTCCGGGATGCTGAATTTTCCATGAGAAATATTTTTATGGAGGAACACCCGGATGAAAATGAAGAAGTCACTTCTGCTGAGATCGCTTCCATGAATGACTTACAGGCGGAAATTGAAGAAAGAATTGCCTTTGTTGAACAGGAAGAATTTTTTCTTTCGAACGAAATAGGCGGCGGTGGTGCCGAATTTATACCCACTGATTATCTGAACAGCGAGAATGAAAATGAGGAATTTGTTCTGGAGCACGATGCTGAGGTTCAATCCATAAAGGAAATGGAAGAGGAGCTTATTATACGTGAGCAGGAAGCAGGGGGTAAAGAGAAAAAAACCGAGCCGGAATCAGAAACGGAAATGCTGCCATTGACAGAAGATGCAAATCAGAAGCGCATCATTAGAGAAGAAAATTTTGACTTCCGGATTAATGAGCATGTAGCATCACCCGGTGAATTCCTTCCTGAAAAGACCCATACATATTCCCAGTGGCTGCGCTTTTTTAAAAACAATATGGAGGAAAGCAGTGAGCACAAGGCCGGTATCAGGGAAAAAGAGAACAAGCCACAGGATCAACCTGAGCTGCGATCCTTCGGTGTAACCATGCAACAGGAGCTTGAATCAATTGACAGGATCGTTTCAGCGATTAATGCTTCCGGAATAAAACAGGACCACGGAATTTCTCCGGAGGAATTAGCCCGGAAAAGCTCGGAGCTTAATGAGGAAGTGGTAAGTGAGACACTTGCCCTGATCTATGAACAGCAGGGAAAGCATGATATTGCTATCCGGCAGTATGTAAAGTTAAGTTTGAAATACCCGCAGAAAGTATCTTTCTTTGCCTCCAGGATAAAAGAGCTAAAAAGCAAAAAATAATGTATTCCTTAATTACAATTCTTATCATCATTGCCTGCATACTTTTAATTATTGTCGTTCTCGTTCAAAATCCTAAAGGCGGGGGGCTTGGTCAGTCATTTGGTGGTCTTTCAAACCAGTTTCTGGGAGTGCAGCGCACCACCGATTTTCTTGAGAAGTCAACATGGGTTCTCATTGGTGCTGTAGCAATCCTGAGCGTAAGCACACTGCTTTTTATTGGCAGAACAGGGGAGGTACAGACAGGGCCGAAATCATCCCTTGAAGGTGTTGATCTCGGAGGTCCATCACCCGGTAATAATAATAATATCGCTCCCCTTGCACCGCCGGATACTACCCGCCCGTAATTACTGCTTAACAAAAGAACTTTTGCCGTAAGCAGGATTCAGGAGATCATTTGCTGCATGCTGATGATTTCATTAACCATCATATAACTTTGCTTTTC
>JBDSEA010000105.1:0-4560 GCA_039920305.1 Chitinophagales bacterium | reverse complement strand
GGCGAGAAGGAAAATATTTTTCATGGAAGTGGATTTTTGCAGGGGGTATAAATTTCCGCTTTTAATTGCAAAGAGGTAATGTTTAACAGGAAAAGTTGTCAAATCTCCCCAAAATAAATTAGATATTCTCGTGAAAAATGTTGCTCGCAGAATAGACGGGAAGGATCGTTAAGATTTTCCGGTGAGAAGTTGCGAAGATATTTTGATAAATGGATCTGAGATTTGATTTGCGGTCAGAATAAATTTTTAATGATGAATGAAATGGCACGGGCCAAGCTATTTTTTTGCACAGCGTTTCATTTCACAAAGCATCAATTTCATTGCAAATGGTATTGATGTGATCAAGCCCGTAAAGTAATGCGGCTTCATCAATGCTCATCCATTGAAAGAGTTGCAGCACAAGAGAGTAATGTTGTCGCGCATAGGTTGTGCTCTTCACAGGTTGTGAGGGTAAAAAACAAATTGGCTCATGATGAGCGATGCGATTTCTAATGTTATTTATCTGCGCCAACTGGTTGAAAACAAAAGTTTGATTGTATTGCATTATGGTCGTGCTCGTGGGCTTTGAGGGAAAAAACCTAATCAATGTTCTTCCCGCTGCAGAGTATTGATGTTGCGCAAACATATAACGCCAAAAGCCAAAGCCCAATTCAGCAACTAACTTGTTATGCGCATAATTCGTATTGAGCTTTCGAACCGCATCATTGATATTCTGTGAGGTGAGCCGGCAATTTGCATTGTCGAATATTCCATTTGGCATTGCTCCATTTATCAACCAATCATTTCCGAGAGTAGATAGGCAATGCTTGTCAATAGCATTTCTGAGAGCAATTTCAAAGCAACTGATTACCGTGAAAAAATCTTGGGAAAGTTTCAGATTTGCTCTGTACAATGTCATGGTTCTTTTAGTTACACCACCACAAGCCGCTAAGTAGCGACCTACTCTTGCCGCTGACATTGTATTCTCGAATTCCTGAAACTTCATAAACTTTTATTCTTCCTTTTCGTCAGAATGTTTTTATATTTGCATCATCTTATTCCCGGTAGTCCCTGAGGCAACTCAAACTATCGGGTTTCGTTTTTTAAAGGTCTCGAATTCGTGATCTTTAAAATGTGGGTTGTTCTTTTCCTCCCAAATTTCACTTAGCCCCCTTAAACTTTGCCGCCTCCTCTGAACCTTGCGTAGCATTGCCCGCGCTGTAAGCATGCGCTCCGGCACCTGCCAGTTTACCTCCATCATTAATCAGATATTCAGAACACAGAACTTTCTTTAGTGAGCAACAACGAGATTTTTCTGAGTGTTCATCCCATTTGCATTTCGCAAGTGGGAGTTCACAGGGGATATCAGTTTGTAAGGCCGGTTAAATGCTTCCTGGGAAACCTTGAAGTGTGCAGAAAGTGTTCTGATAATCCCCTTTGACAATCCCTTTTTGTAGTTCAAAATTTCAGACACCAAACTCTTGCTGACTTTTAATATTTCTGCCAAATCTTTTGCTTTCAATTTATGTTCCTCCATGAATGAATGAAGCAATTCGATAGGATCTGAATCTTCAAATGTATTGTGTTCTTCATCCCATTTTTCAATGAGAAGAGTGAGCAGTTCAATTTCATCGTTGGCTGCTTTACTTTTTGAATTCCTGCCCTTCGACTGGCTATGAGTGACATCGAGTAATTCTTCGAGCATTCTGCAATACCGGTCGTACTGAGATTCCGTTTTGATTACTTTGTACTTCAATGATTCCATTTCTGCTGTTCATTTAATAATCGCTTATTGTATACTGTTTCTTCGCTTTGCAAACTTCATCGTAGTCATTATGTGTGCCGATCCACTTTATGCAGAGATGAACTCTTGTTGCTGCATACCAGTATTTGCAAATCATCCTGTAATTGTTTCCTGCAATGTCAAACACAACTCTATTGCCTCCTCCTCCGAGCAGATCAGCAGAACCAAAAGTTGTTTTAATGTCTTCCGGTGTATGCCAATCACTCGTCTTTACTTTTGTCAACCAGTTCTTAAAAGCACTTTTGCTGCTTGCATGTGCAGCAGCATATTTTTCAATTGTTTTCTTCTTTACTAATCGAACTCTCACGCAAATGTACGGTAAAGATATGAGAAGAGTTCGCCTCTTGCGAACTTTGATTGAATCAACTTTTTCTTATCAGCGAGTGGCTTCCTCCACCGAAACGTATCGCAACATTTCTGCCGGTGTGGTTATGAATGATAGAATAAAATTCACTTAGCTCCCTTAAATTTCGCTGCCTCCTCTGATCCACCTGTAGCATTGCCCGCGCTGTACGCATGCGCTCCCGCACCCGCCAGTTTACCTCCATCCACAATCAGGTATTCCTGACGCAGGGCTTTACCACCGAACCAGCATTCCAGAATTTCCCTCACACCTGAGGCATAGCGCGCCTGCGCAGAGAGGCTGGACCCTGAAATATGAGGAGTCATGCCATGATGCGGCATCGTCCGCCACAGATGATCTTTAGGAGCCGGCTGCGGAAACCATACATCTCCGGCATACCCTGCAAGCTGTCCGCTTTCCAAAGCACGCGCAATGGCATCGCGGTCACAAATTTTTCCGCGGGCGGTATTTACTATATATGCACCACGTTTCATTTTACTGATAAGCGCCTCGTTGAACATATTCTCTGTTTCCGGATGCAGGGGGCAATTGATAGTAACCACATCACAAACCTTAACCATGGATTCTGCATTATCATGGAAGGTAAGGTTAAGCTCTTCTTCAATATTCTGAGGAAGACGATGGCGATCAGTATAGTGAAGCTTTACATCAAAAGGTTTAAGCCGGCGTAAAACAGCAGACCCAATGCGGCCGGCAGCTACCGTACCCACCGTCATTCCTTCTATATCATAAGAACGCTCCACACAATCAGCGATATTCCAACCCTCTTTAATCACCCATTGATAGGAGGGTATATAATTACGAACCAGCGACAAGATCATCATCACCACATGCTCGGCAACGCTGATGCTGTTGCAGTAGGTAACTTCAGCAACCGTAATTCCATTCTTCATGGCGGCCCCGAGGTCAACATGATCGGAACCAATGCCAGCTGTAATGGCGAGCTTCAGTTTTTTCGCTTTGGCAATGCGCTCTGAAGTGAGGTATGCCGGCCAAAAGGGTTGTGAGATCACGATCTCTGCATCAGGAAGCTCTCTGTCAAACAAGGAATCAACACCATCTTTATCAGAAGTAACTACGAGCTGATGTCCAAGACCTTCAAGAAATTTACGAAGTCCCAATTCACCCGAAACGCTTCCGAGAAGCTGCCCGGGAGTGAAGTCAACTTTCGATGGAGTGGGTAACGTTTGTCCATCAGGATAGCGATCTAATAGAGGAACGCCATCACGGATCATTTGTTTGTGATACCCCGTGACCGGGTCATCATACAGCACGCAGAGAATTTTTGCCATAACACTTTTATTTTATGAATGAAGCTTTGAAATTGCAGTTAAACAGGTTGTGGGGAAAGCGCATTTGCATTCATTCAAGTGAAAAACAAAAGTAACTATTGCCTTCACATTGCCCTGGACACTCGTTTGCTTTTCAATACGCCTAACCAAAGTTTTTTTCATCTTTGAGAAAGTTCATTTAAAAAATAAACTCACTCCATGTCCGTGAAAGACCCCCGCATTGATGTTTACATCTCCAGCTCCACTGATTTTGCAAAACCCGTACTCCTTCATCTTCGTAAGATCATTCACAAGGCTTGCCCGGGGGTGGAAGAAACGGTGAAATGGAACATGCCTTACTTCATGTACAAGGGTATTCTATGCAGCATGGCTTCTTTCAAAAGTCACTGCGCATTTACACTTTGGAAAGGTAATCTCCTGAAAGACCCTGAAAAAATCCTTGATGTAAATCGTGAAAAGGCGATGGGACAGTTCGGAAGAATTACAACCGTAAGAGACCTGCCTTCTGAAAAAATTCTTATAACCTACATTCAGGAAGCAATGCGCCTGAATGATGATAATGTAAGGGCTCCGGCTAACGGGGAAAAGGAAAGAAAATAAGATTTTCCAGGTTTGAAAAATCATTCGATTTTGAATTACGAATCAACAACCCGTGAAATATTTTTTAAGAATATCATTACCACCTGTAAGCAATACCCAGATTAAACGAGGGTGCTGCTGCAACACCGCTTCCACCCACAGCACCATACACCGCTAGATTCAGCATTACCTGTTTGCCCAGCTCCTGGTTAATTTTTAAACCCAGGGCTGAGAAGCTCTGATTATCATTATAAAGTGCTGTGTATTTAAACGGATCAAATAGCATGTTGCTTGCGCTATTACCCGTCAATACAGCAAGATCCATCACCGCGATCAAATAAGTTTTTGAAACCTTATAACCCCCTTCAGCTTTGGCGATAAACTGGTTGCCAAAATTATTTCCCCGGATTATAACTCCGGCTTCTGCATAGGCAAACCACCGATCACCACCCCTGCCGAGGGATAGTGAGGGAGCAATTCCATATTCAGGATAGCCGGTGCGCAAGCCAATGGATTGATTCTCAGCAAAGCTCCTTGCATCA
>JBDSEA010000104.1:0-4846 GCA_039920305.1 Chitinophagales bacterium | reverse complement strand
TTGAAAATTTTTTTCAATATCCTGCGCAAAGCGGGCCAGGTTTTTTACCGCTTCATTTTTTTCGCTGGCTCCGATCTTAAGTTTAGAAACGGCATCTTTTAATTGATCAATGGTTACATCATACACTTTAACCGGCACCGGAAACGGATGACCATCTTTCCCCCCATGGGCAAATGAAAAACGTGCCGGATCACTGAAGCGAGAAGGTGTTCCATGAATGACTTCACTTACAAGCGTAAGTGACTGTAGAGTTCTCGGACCCATACCTTCAATCATCAATAATGATTCGAAGTTATTTACTTCCCTCTGATGCGCCAGTGCCAGTACACTGCCTAACCGCTTCAGGTTCACATTGTCAGCCCTAACATCATGGTGTGCTGGCATTATTAGCTTCTTGATTTCAGCAAGTGAATGAGCGGGTCCTTCTTTCGTTATTTTTAAGATTCCTTCCTTTGTTCTGGCAGCGTCTTTATCAGTAAGGTTCAGGATCATTCCCTGGTTTTTCCCCAGCACAAAAGTGTGTGGCTCTTCCACAAAAGATTTTACAGAAGCGGAATGCCAGTGGTACCTTCTTGCATAGGCAGTCTGATCATTCATTCCCTGCTGAACTACTGCCCATTCCCCGGTTTTGGTCACAATAAACGAATGCAGGTAAAGCTGAAAGCCGTCCTGTACTGCAGTGTTGTCAACCTTTGCACTCAGCTTGCTGCAATGAACAAGATGCCCGCCATTCATACCTGTTTTGCCCGCAATGGTAAGCAGCTCTGATGGAGTTTGCCGGGAATACCTTCCTTTTCCCCCGCAGAAATAAATTCCCAGCTCCTCACTCATTGGATTCACCGATTTCTTCAGGGCTCCCATTACAGAAGTGGTGATCCCTGATGAGTGCCAGTCCATGCCAAGCACACAACCCAGGGCTTGAAACCAGAACGGATCACTGATACGCTGCAACACCGCAGATGTCCCGTAGTTTAAAATAATTGATTCAATGATTGCTCCACCGAGCCTGCTCATGCGCTGTGCGAGCCATGGAGGAACATGACCGAAGTGAAGAGGAAGATCAGCGTGTCCGGTACGGGGCATTTTTTGAAATATCCTGAAATGTGAAACAATGGAAGGGAAGTCAGAAACAAAGTTATTTCCAATATTCCAGCAAGGGCCCATCGAACCCAAAGACCGGATCATTAGCTGGTAATACCACCTGGCGGATATTTTCATCTGCTGCAGGCCGCTCTTTCTCTTTCCCGTAATTGATATCATAATCACATCCATCGGGATACGCTCCTACGCATTTGAAATCCTTATCGAAGCTGAGATTCCTATGAGCCACACCCGCAGGAATAATCAGGACATCGCCCTTGTTGATTTCAATAGCGATTCCGCCTTCGCCTCCGAGCTGTACAGTGGCACAGCCGCCATAAATACCAAGCACCTCATGTGTGATGCTGTGATAATGATGGTAATCATAAATACCATTGCGCCATGCATTCTTCCAGTTATTCTCTGCAAAAATCTCCTCAATATCAGCAGCGGTATCGCGCTTCTTTTCACCCTGCGAAAAAACATTCCGGTAAAGCAAGACAGGAAGTGAGGCGTGATTCGGAAATACACCATCATCTGTAATGAGAAACTTTTCAATTGTAGTGGCAGAATATTTTTTCATGGTTTTTGCTTGCTTCGTAATGAAGAATTATTTGTCAAAATTATTCCTTAGCATGAATAATGTATATACAGGCACCAGCGGATTCAGTTACCGCCACTGGATGGGAACTTTTTATCCGGAAGATATCCCCGCATCAAGGCAACTTGAATTTTATGCTGAGAACTTTAATACGGTAGAGATTAACAGCTCATTTTATCATCTCCCAAAGAAGGCTACTTATGAAGGATGGCAAAAAAGAACGCCGGACGATTTCAGGTTTGTAATTAAAGGAAGCAGGCATATCACGCAATTTCTACAGTTAAAAAATACCGGGGAAGCTGTAACCAGATTTTTCGAGCCTGCTGAAGCGCTGAGTAAGAAGCTGGAGATCGTGCTGTGGCAATTACCTCCGGGCCTCAGTGGTGAGCCTGAAAGGCTGAATTCATTTCTTGAGGAAGTGCACAAAAATAAAGTGGGAAAGAAGACCAGGCATGCGTTTGAATTCCGAAATAAAACCTGGTTCAGTGATGAGGTATATGCGGTTTTGCGTGCGAAGAATTCAGGCTTTGTAATTGCAGATTCAAACCGGTATCCCTCAGCAGAAGCCGTTACGGCAGATTTTATTTACCTGCGTTTCCATGGCGTCCCCGATCTTTTTGCATCAAACTATTCAGATGAGTCATTACAGGAATGGGCAGGGAAAGCAAAAAAATGGGCCCGGGGAGGTGATGTTTTTGCATATTTTAATAATGATGCGCGGGGCTTTGCCATCCCGAATGCAATAAAGCTCAGGGAATTCCTGACTGAAAAAGCTAAATGATATTTACTTCGGTTTGCAGCTCAATGCCGAATCTTTCATTTACTGAATTTTGAACCTGGCGGGAGATGGAATATATTTCTTCGCCGGATGCATTTCCATAATTCACGATCACCAGGGCCTGCTTCGCATGCACCCCAGCATCTCCGTTTCTTTTTCCTTTCCATCCGCATTGCTCAATGAGCCAGCCCGCCGGAATTTTTACCTTATTATTTCCCTCCGCAAAATTCGGCATAAGTGGGTGATGTGAAATCAGCTCTGCAAATTTCTTTTTCGGCACCACAGGATTTTTAAAAAAGCTGCCGGCATTGCCAATATCCCGGGGGTCAGGAAGCTTCGAGGACCTGATTTTAATTACGGCGTCACTCACTGTTTTCACCGTGATCTCATCAGCACGCATTTCTTCAAGCGTTTTTTTGATATCACCGTAATTGATTTTTGGCTTGAAAATCTTATTGAGCCTGAAGCTTACGGCCGTAATAAAGAACTGATCCTTTAATTTATTCTTGAAAACACTGTCGCGGTAGCCGAATTCACATTCCCCTGATTTAAAAATTTTTCGCTGTCCTGTGGCAATTTCCATTGCTTCCACCTCTTCGCAGATTTCTTTCACTTCAACGCCGTATGCCCCGATGTTTTGCATGGGCGCGGCACCGGTGGATCCCGGAATGAGGGAAAGGTTTTCGACACCCGCGAGTTTTCTGTCAACACAAAACCTAACGAAGGTCTGCCATGCTTCACCGGCTGCAACCCTGATCCAGACATAATCTGCATCTTCTCTTCGCACATCAATGCCCTGTAAAGAATTCCTGATAACCAGCCCATCGAAATTTTTGGTGAAAAGAATATTGCTTCCCCCGCCGAGAATCAGTTTCTTTTCATTCTTAAACTTAGTGTCTGCAATTATCTCCTGAAATTCATTTTCAGAAAAAATTTCGGTAAAATGTTTTGCATAAGCATTAATGCCGAAGGTATTAATGTGTTGCAGCGATTTGTTGTTTTCGATCTGCACTTTCAAGGGTTGTTCAGCAGCTTATCTCACCGGTATGTTACCTATCCAAAACCAAATGTACTCATCCCTCTTCTTTGATAGATATTCTATTGGCCGTATGTATTTAAACTGATAAAGTGATGAGCAATAAGATATCAGACAGGCCTAAGCACTGAATTGCATTTCATAGTATCAAGCGCCCCGGCCGAAAACAGTACCTTGCCTGCATGAAGACCAATGAGCGGCAGGCTACTGATACGCTTCTGATGATCCGGCCATCAAGGTTTGGGTTTAATGCCGAAACTGCTTCATCCAATATTTTTCAAAGTATTCCGGAAGAAGAAGCAGCGGTTCAAACCCAGGCGCTTAAGGAGTTTGATTTACTTGTGAAAAAACTTCGGGGACAAAAAATTTACATCATCGCATTACAGGACAGGGGCACATCACGGATACCGGATTCAATTTTTCCAAACAACTGGATTTCATTTCACAGCGGCACGATGATACTTTATCCCATGCTCGCTGAAAACAGGCGGGCTGAAAGAAGGGAAGACTGGATTGCATTTCTGAAGCAGACCTTCGGTGTTTGGGAAGTGAAGAATTTTTCTTCTGAAGAATTGAATGGAAATTTTTTAGAAGGAACGGGAAGCATGGTACTCGATAGAATTAATAAAATTGCTTATGCCGGTTTTTCCAGCCGTACAAACCCGGCTCTCTTTCAGCAGTGGTGCAACATGATGAATTTTGAAGCGGCATTTTTCACTGCCAGGATCGCTGATGGCAATGAAATTTACCATACCAATGTGCTGATGTCAATCGGTGAAAGGGTTGCAGTGCTTTGCAGCGAGGTTATCCGGGATGCTGCAGAGCGAAAAAAAATCCTCAAAAAATTATCTGAGCATCGTGAAGTAATTGAAATCACAGAGCATCAAATGATGCATTTCGCAGGTAACCTGCTGCTTGTCAAGAATCGTGAAGGCAGGAACTTTTGGGTGTTGAGTGATCAGGCATTTAATTCCCTTTCAATAGCACAAAAAGAATTACTGAAGCAGGATGGGGATTTTATTTGCAGTGATTTGAAATCAATTGAAAGTACTGGTGGCGGCAGCGCTCGCTGCATGATCGCGGAAATTTTTTGAATTCCGCGAATCAGTATAAGGACACAGTGGGAAATAGCAGAGTACAGGTGCTCCCCTCCCTTCAATGGCATGGAGCACCCCGCAAACTTATCCGGAAAAGTAATGCGTAAAGATCATTGCGGCACAGTGGTTGCACAGTATATTTGAGGAGTCCTAAATCAATCCCTATGAAAAAGCACATTTTACAAGCCCTTTCGGTATTCATGTTTTTATCGTGCGCCCAACTGTACGCCCAGGAGCAGCCAAATCCAACGAGA
>JBDSEA010000103.1:0-18253 GCA_039920305.1 Chitinophagales bacterium | reverse complement strand
CTCCTTATAACTATCAGATAGTAAATAGCAAAATTCAATAACCAAAGCGCCCCGACTACTGATACTCTGATAATGGCGCGACGGTCATTTGCTGCCCATGCATTTCTGAGGAAAACAATACCTGCCCCTGTAAGAATAAATAATGCAGGCATTGATAACCATGGTATAACAATTCCTAAAATAGCAGCGAAACGCGCGTTAAAATCGTGCTTTGATTGCCAAATAATGTACGCGACAATGAAAAGAGCTACAGTAACATCACAAATATATTGCTTACATTCTGTGGAGTAACGCAATTGCATTTCTGAAAAACTGAAAATCCACACAGTGATTAGCAGTATCCAATTATTAGAGATCAATTGACGTGCAATGTGGAAGAATAGTAGCAAGGACATTAACCCACAAAGGAGTGGAAATGCACGAAGTGAGAATTCTGTGTTGCCGAAAATCCGGGTAACCAATTTGCAAGTGACACTAAACAAGGGTGGTGCGAATTGATCGTAACTAAGAGGACTGAAAAACTCTGACCATCTTTTTTCGCAGAAATTTCGGGCTAGATTCGCTTCATCTATAAGAAGTGAACGATTTTGCCACCAGGTGAAAATGCGTGCCGTTGCGCCAATAATGAGCACTGCAGGAATGAATACGCGTGTAATCAATAAATGAATTACTTTTTGGGGCGCAGTGGAGTTCATTAAGGCGTAAATATTCAAAATCTCAACAAAATATTTTCATATTAACATTACCCTCCTACATTTCACAACGCATTTATTTTGTTACCTTGCATAATAATGCAAAATTATGGACTGGTAAACTCATAGTACTATGAATAGTTTATTTCAATTCTTAACAAACCAAAATGATCCCCCGTGTCTTTCAACATTTTTTAAATTGGCATGATCCCAAATTGGCATTAGCAGATTTTTTAGCTCTACATCTTCGCTAATGAAGAAATTAGGCAAAACAATTGTAAATTTTTCGGGTGCGGTTAAAAGCATTGTTGCAAGAAGATATTGTTCTGAATAAAAACGGTCACACATGAATTGTGGATAATCGTCTGGCAAATAAATATCATGCATATGAATTAAGACTCCTTTCTTAATTTTTGGAAGAACTTCTAAAAAAAATACAGTAACATCTGAATTAGGAAGACATCGATGTGAATTATCAATAAATAGTATATCATCCTTTCAAGATTATCAACGAAATCAAAATTATTCAAGTCTTCAAGCGGCTTTCTAATTATTGTATCAGCAAGTTGATCAATCGCAGTTCGTGGAGCAGGATCTATAGAAATTATTTTAGTGGGTAACCCATGGTTTTTGATGGATTTACGCGCTACCATTGTGGAATTCCCTGAGCCTATTTCGACATATAATTTAGGTTTGTAAATAGCTATTAAGCTATACAGGGCCACAATATCAAGCCCGGGTAAAAAACCATTATTCCATCGTGGTTCGTTAACCCTTGTTTCATTTTCTCCGGTTTTAATTTGTACTAATTCCTCAGTGAATATTAAAAAGTGTTGTAGCAATTCCTCATATTCAGCTTTTCGACTGTTAATAATATCATAAAGTAAAGCATGTGATTTTGATTTTTCAAACCTTGGTTTAAATTCAGTATTGTATTCAAGAAATAATGTCTGATATCTTGGCGAAAAAAAGCGATAAAGGGATTTCAGGAAATTCATTTAGTTGATTTAGGAGCAAATTTATTTAATTTGATTCATTTCTGCCCATGCCGGTAGTTTTAAACATACTTGGAAGAGTCCATGAGTTGGACTTTCTTTTCTTTATTCCGCAAAACAAAACCAATTGGTTACTCTTATTCATTCAAATTGTTACATATGTCGCATTCGATCTAAGTCTTTTGATAATTTTCGAATATGTCTTACAGGTTACAATCTTCCCTAACTTAACCGTATGAAGCTACATTTCCGGTGGCATGTTATTCCCCCATTCCTTTTGATAAGTACTATACTTTTCATCATCATTATAAAAGCTATCTGTGTTCCCATTACCCATGATGAATATAGCGCTGCGCTTTATTATCCCACATTTTCGTTTTGGCAGATTATGAAGTATCCTGATGTATGGCCAAGCAACCACATTCTGAATTCAATATTCATTAAACTATCCATTTTTCTTTTTGGAATTACGCCATTTACAGTGCGGATGCCAAATGTTATTTCATTCTTGCTGTATGCAGCAGTTGTCTGGAATTTCGCAAACAGATATTTCCAATCGCCGACAGTCCTGTACTACGCTGTCTTCATTTGTTTTCTGTGCAACCCCTACCTGATTGATTTCTTTGGACTCGCTCGTGGATACGGGATGTCTAATGCCTTCATGATAACATCCATTTTCTTTTGCTTGCGCTCCGCTGATGAGAATAAGAAATCACATTTATTGCTGGCTTGGCTATTTGCTGCTCTTGCTGCATATGCAAATTTTACACTGCTTATCTTTTTTGTCTCGCTTAATGGAATTTTGATTCTAATTCTCTGGAGAGAGAGATTGACAAGGAAAATTCCGGCAGAAATATTGGGATTACAGGTTCTTTCCCTCGTAATTCTGACTTTTCTCTTTGCTATCGTATGTTATACCCCCATTCACAAAATGCAATCAACTGATCAATTTGTGTATTGGACTTCAAATGGTTTTTTCAGGGATACTGTATTAAGTCTGGTTGAGAATAGCCGCTATGGAGTTAGTTATTTCGGCATTCAGTCTGTCTGGTTTAGCTGCGTAGTTGTTCTTCTTTTCGTTACGATGTTTATAGCAATGCTGTTGAAAATATTCAAAAACCGATTCAGCGTATTTCAGGATCTGTTTGTGGTAACATTTGCGATGTTGCTTTTCACAATTGTTGACAATATAATTCAAACAGTTATAATACAAACTCCGAATTTAACCGGACGAACAGCACTAAGCTTTTATCCCCTATTTATCACGCCCTTTTTGTTTGGAATAAAAGAAATCAGAACTTACTGGCCTCGTGTAGCCAGAGCAGTATCGTGGTTCCTGATCGGAATGGGGATATTTCATGTGAGCACGGCATTGCGAATGAACCAGGTGAGGGAATGGTGGTACGATCAAAATACCTATACTGTTCTAAATTATCTCAATGAATACCGCATGAAGCACAACCAGGAAAAAGTTCAATTGAACACCTCATGGTGGTTTAATCCCTCCTTCACCTTTTACACTCAGACAGGCAAAGTAAAGTGGCTTGACCTGACTCCTTATCATAAAGACATTGACAGCACCTCGAATACCCAGTTCTATTACATCATGGATAATGACTGGAACTCACTTCAAAATCACTATGATCCTGTTTTGAAGTTTGATGGGGGAGCAAGAATGTTGCTACAACATAAGTGATGTAAGCTGACATGGGTATTACTTGCTGAAAATTCTTTTTCTTCACCACGTCCAATGAAATTTAAAATCACCTCGAAGCAGGTTCTTCTCTTCTGCATCTGCTTTTTGATCGCATCAAATTTTTTCTATCGGGTAGTTGGAAAACGAATGATGCAAACGATCACATGGGATGTTTTCGGTTATTACCTCTACCTGCCTGCACTCTTCTATGACAATCTTGCCCAATTGAACCACGTAGATTCATTACTCATCAAATACAATCCAACCGGAAGCTTTTACCAGGCATGGAAGGCACCGAATGGGAATTATGTGATGAAGTATTCCTGCGGGCAGGCAGTCATGTACCTTCCTGCATTTGCCGTAGCACATGTATCGGCAAAGGTTTTTGGTTACGCGGTGGATGGAATGTCATTCCCCTATCAAGCAGCAGTAAATTTTGAAAGTGTGATTGTGGGCTGCATTGGACTCTGGCTCCTCCGTAAAATACTGAGGAAATATTTTGATGACCGGGCAGTTGCCTTCACCCTCCTCATTTTCGCACTTGCTTCCAATTACTATCAGTATGTCGCCTTCGATAATCCCTTTCAGCATGTTTATCTTTTCTCTCTCTACTGCATCATCATCTTACTTTCAATTAAATGGAATGAAAAGCCTTCTTACGGAACTTCAATCGCTCTCGGATTTTGCTGCGGGCTGGCAGCACTCACCCGGCCAACTGAGGTGATCACAGCATTCATTCCGTTACTCTGGGGTGTGCATGATCGCATTTCATTGCGCGGGAGAATAAAAACATTGACACTGCATTTCAAAAAAATTATTTCATTCATTCTTGCTGCATGCGCAATCGGGTCCTTTCAGCTTATTTACTGGAAAGTTTATACAGGACATTTCTTCTACTATAGCTATGGTGAAGATCAAACTTTCAGCTGGCTGCATCCGCATGTATGGAACGTACTCGCAAGTTACCAAAAGGGGTGGCTCATCTATACTCCAGTAATGGTTCTTTCCCTCATCGGATTTATTCCTTTGTTCATGAGGCGAAGAGAAATTTTTTGGCACATACTCCTTTACATGCTTCTCTTCTTCTATCTGATCTCTGCATGGGATAACTGGAAATATGGCGGCAGTTTTTCTATGCGCGCAATGATTCAATCATATCCCCTGCTCGCGTTTCCTGTTTCGGCATTTATTGATTGGGGTTCGAAAAGCAAGCTTTTTACTGTTATAACTTGTGCTTTTACTGCAGCATGTATTTGGCTGAATGGAATCATGAGCTACCAGGCATATTTTTCTCCTGTAGGAATTTACGATGGTGATTTCATGAATGTAAAGTATTACTGGTGCGTATTCGGAAAAACCCACATCAATGTTAATGACAGAAAATTTCTGGATACCAATGAGGAATTGCCGGAGAAACTCACATACAGCCTCGCGCAGATTTACTTTAACGATTTGGAAAATACCACACTTCCTGTTGACACCTCCACCGCTTTTTCAGGCAGACACTCGATGATCATGAATGATTCCCTTCAATGGACGCCTTCAATTGAAATTCCGGTGAATTCAAATGAGCGCTGCTGGTATCGTGCCTCAGCGAATGTCTACTTCCCGGCTATGGAATGGAATGTCTGGAAGCAACCACAAATTTGCATTGCGCTTGCCAATGGCAGCCAGCAAATAAAAGTGAAGCAGTTCAGAGTAGCCAGGATTAATGAGCCCGGGTCATGGCAGCAAGTCTTTATTGATATTAATGGGGTCATTCCACAGCCCTATGATCGCCTCAAGTTTTATTTCTGGAATCCCGGGAGCGAGAAACAGATCTACATCGATGATTTAAAGATCATGAAAGCATGCGAATAGAATTATAATTTCCGTATCAATCGAACTGGATTAATTTTCACTCCCGCTCCTTCAAATATTTTTTCCACCCCAGCTCTTCTAATTCCCTTGCTTTATCCTCTACACTGATTTTTAATTTTTCCTTGAAAGAAATTAGTTTTTGTGCAAGGGTTGCATCACTCAGGGCAAGAATCTGAATAGCGAGCAATCCCGCATTCCTTGCGCCGTCAATCGCTACCGTTGCTACCGGAATGCCGGCAGGCATCTGAACAATGGAGAGCAGCGAATCCAGGCCGCTCAATGATTTGGATTGTATTGGAACCCCGATCACCGGCAGTGGTGTCATGGCTGCCATCACGCCCGCTAAATGCGCGGCCCCCCCGGCTCCCGCAATAATCACTTTAATTCCATCAGAAGCTGCCTGCCTTGCGAAGGTGGCCGAGCGGTCAGGAGTGCGGTGGGCTGACATCACGGTGATTAGATGCGCTACCCCGAACTCATCGAGGATAACAGCAGCTTCTTTCATCACCTTTAAATCACTATCGGAACCCATGATGATGGCAACCTGCGGATTATTTTGATTCGGCATAAATATTTTTTGCTGCAATTTTAAAAAGTGAAAAGGACAAATTGAAAAAATAATTCATCAATAAGATCAGCACCGGGCTTTTAATAAATTTCTTACTCATTAAAATGGAAATCTCTGAAGTTAGCATGTTGCGATTTAATCCTGAATTTATTTGCTAAGTTTATGGTTGTATTATCGGTTCAGCAACTTATATCCCTGTTATGAAACAAAAAACAGTATTGCTCCTAACATTCTTATTACATGTTAATTTTCTATCAGCTACTACAGTCACCGGATTTGAAGCTACGTATAATCATGGACAGGTTTTCTGCACATGGAATAATTTAACATCAGCGGGCATCCAATACCGCCTGTATCAATCAACCTCACCCATTATTCATGGCAGTCAGCTGGCAGCATGTGATTACTTAGGCGCCGTTCGTGACAGCTCATCCTACAACAAGCGGCTGAGTGAAGCAGAATCAGAGCCTTATTTTTTTAAAATTGATTCTCTTGCTTTTCCACTTGATGTTAATACCGGCTTGTTTGTTACAACCACCGTGCTGGATGGAAGCTTTTATTATGCATTAACCACTGTAGCTTTCGGAATCGAGGATACCACCATTATTCCCGGAGTCAATTCGCTGAATAATCCGGTAAGTGAAATGGTTGAACGTCCCCTGCCTGTTTATCAGGTTACTCTTGTTGTGAGCAGTCATATGGCGGATGTGTACGTATTATACGCTTCACTTACCGCTACTGAACTGTTTCCGCGAATGGTAAATGTGGGTTCCTACCCTTTTAATTTTGCGGTAAACAGAAATGGGTTTCCCCCTCATCCGCTCACCATCCGGCTTTCAGGCGGTGGCTCAAATTTTTTATCAGGAATCTTTTCAGACGCTGCACCGGATGAATACCGCATCGGGCTGGATGACTGGCTGCCCAATGACGAGCGCTCCTCGTGGTTCGGCTACCATGAGCAATATGATATTTTTTCACATGACAATCCGCCTCCTGTAACCGGTATCAATTACGATTATGCGCTTCAGCGGCTCGAATACATTATTGACTGGGCAATCCGCAATCTCCCGGTTGACAGTAACAGCATTTATTTCAGCGGGGTGAGCTCCGGTGCAGCCGGATCTTTTTTTGCCTCACTCACCTATCCTGACCGTATTGCGGCAGCGAGCCTGAATGTTCCAAAATTCGATCTGAGTTTTCTACATGATCCCGATACTACGAACAACTACAATGAAGGGATGCCCGGCCGCCTCCGCGTGGATACTTTGCTTGGAACTGTTCCCACTAATTTAACGACTAACTCGGGAGTGCCTACCTATGACCTGCTTAATGGCGGGTGGCTCGCGCATGAGCATGCAAATGATAATGTTCCCTTGCTGTTTGCAGTAAATGGAAAGCGCGACACGATGGTGGGATGGGCAGAAAAGATCCCTTACTATGATTCAGTGAATGCCAACCGACTCGGCGGATATTATTTCTGGGATCTCAGAAAGCACAACGGCGATGGTGAGAACTGGATATTTTCACCCGACCTGTTCAGATACCACCGAAATGTATCCTTTCCTGCTTTCAGTAACTGTTCAGTTAATGATGATCCGGGTAATGGTAATTTGAGCAGCGGTGATTCCCTTGGAAGCATTAACGGATTTCTGGACTGGAATGATTTCATTTATGATGATTCAAGCGACTATCATCTTGGAGTTTTTATGAAAGATCTGCCCGTGCATTTTGGTGCTGTGATCACTCCCGACAGCTGCTTTACAGATTTAACTTTGCGACGGCTGCAAAATTTCAATGTACCCCCGAGTGCTATGATACTCTGGGAAACGGTTCATGGTAGCGGAGTGGTACAAAAAGACTCATTTTTATACTCCGGGGGGCTCATTACCCTTAAGCAGGTCAAAATTTTTAAGGACACAAGTTTGATCAGGGTTTCATTCACCATACCTACCCAGGTAAGTATTCCTGAAGATCATCCGCAACAGTTTTCGCTGTTTCCTAATCCCGCCAACGGGCAAATCACAATTGATGGAATAATGATAAGCTCGACTAATATTCTGGTTACAATCAGTGATGTGACCGGTAAAAAATGGAGTGAATCCACTTTTGTGAATTTCAATAAAGATCAAAATATAGTAATTGATGTTGGCGAATTTGCAACAGGAATTTATTTTGTAAATGTTAACGGAAGTGTGAAGGCGTTTGTGAAACAATAGCACTGCAGCCAGGCCAAAAAATATTACGCCATTTCTTTATTCCAAAAAAAACCTCATGAATCGCCATGAGGTTATTAAAAACCAAAAAATACATTGGTTATTTTATTGCAGATCCATCATTGGATTTATAGCAGTCCAGCTTAAGGTTATGATCCATCTGTGCAACCATTGAAGTAAGCAGCTGGGTGTAGCTTTCAATTCCATTCACACGCTTCCACAACTCCTCCTTTCTGCAACCCCATTGTGGAGCAAATTTGATCCGGTACCATTTATTGTTTTTGTCATAAAACATGGTAAAGGTTTTTATCTCATTGCCGTTATTAAAATAGAACTCAAAGTAAGTATCAATCACCAGGTCGCGGATCATTCCCGGGACCTTTATTGCATTGGTCATGCCGGCATTATCAGCAATCATCAGTGCGCAGTAATAACGGTTGGTGGTATAGGTTTCATAGGAGTATACCTTAGTGCTGTCATACTTTAATGTATAGTAAACCTTTTTCCCCGGCCAGTTAACTGATTTATCAATTACGCCCTGTTGATCCTGCATCAGCATCTCCTTCATAAGAACCTGTGCATCTGAAGCAAGAGTGATAACCAGAAGAAGCAGCGAAGTAAGCTTCGTTATTTTATTCATGTATTTAATTTTTGAGTGAGGTATAAAGAATTACTTTTTTGCCATGGCAGTTTCATCAGTGCCACTGCCAAGCTTGATATTATCCATCAGATTCTTTGCAAGGCAATTTCCCATCACCTTGGCATCTATAATTGCGGCTTCATAATGTATTCCGCCATACATGCGCGACCATGCGGCTTCTTCTGCGGCAGCATCAAACGATTTAAAATGACGGGGATCCAGGCCGATCACCATATTTGTACTATCAATAAATTCTGTTTCTCCAAAAAACTTTGTAAGCACCATTGCAGCCGCTCCCGAAAATCCGGAATGCCCGGAGGGATATTCAGGGAAAGGTGGTGTTTCCAGATATGGTTCCCAATCCGGCTTGTTCATGATTTCATTGATGTAAGTCTTTGGCCGCACTAAATTCACGCTGTATTTTACCTTCCAGACAGCCAGACCTGCATTATACTCAGCCATGCCGAGATAGCAATATAATTCACAGGCCTGGGCAAGGTTAAAATTGTGTTTGCGAACCTGTTGCTTGGCAATTTTCATCCAATGACCCGGCGGTGTAAAAGTTTCGACAGGACAATCAGCCCAATAGAGTGAGGTGATCCGCTGATCTTCCGTAAAAGAAGTATCAATGCCATACAATTTCATGCAGAACATACAGAATTTAGAAGTGTCTTCACTGCTATAAGGGTCAGATGGCTTACTCAGGCAAAGCTGCGAAGTATCCAGTCCGAGAGGGCGGAGAGTTCCCCAAAATGGCTCGTACGGGGTTTTATCCACGTCAGTAACCTCGTACCAGTCAGGATGTGCAGGATCGCCTGCCCTTGATGGTGATTCATAAATATTGTTTTCACGCGTATAATCAAATTGATCGGTTTGCATGTATCCCACAATGGCATTTCCTAAATCCTCACCATATTTTTTCGACCGGTCAAATACCTCTTTGTTATTCAACACGCTGTCACACATGTGATTCATGTTATCACGAAGGTTTTGAAGATTTTGGGTATTCGGTCCCATAAAGCGTGCAAGGCCCTCATCACAAACAAGATAAGAGCTGTTGTTTAATACAGTAGGCCAGTCATATTCTTTATCTGCATCGGCCTTTGGCAGATCTTTTAAATCCTTTAACTGGCCTTCAAGCGAATTACCATTAGATATTCCCGGCATTACAGATTGATACATTGCAACACCGAGATAACCCATTGCACGTGCGGCCGGTGGGGGACCTACGCGCTGAAAACGCACCTGATCCAAAAGCATGTCAACCCAGGCAATGGCCATCTTATTCGGGAATTCAGTTGCAGCTTTTGATTTGGTGTTGAAAGTGACGTTGGAACCGGATGTGGAATTCATGTTTTTGCAACCGTAAAATGCAGTTGCCACTATTAAGGCCCCGAGGGCAACCGGGATGAGTGCAAAGTGTGGTTTTTTCATAGGATCATGATTGTTTTTGGATTTGATTTTTGAGGATCGCTGCAAATGTAGCAGGTTGATTTATGTGCTGAAGATTTTTTTTGTTAATGAAGCTTAAAGATTTTATGCCACAGGGCTTTAACGATTTACCATGAGAAACAGGATGATACCTCAAATTTGATGGTTCATATTTTTTATAGAATGAAAATCAGGACATTCCTCATTACATCAAAGTTGTTAATGTTAAGCAAATCCTTTTTTCTCCATTACGCCTGAGGGTACATTTGTGCACTGCAATGAGAAAGAGCTGCCTGAACAAATATTATAGAGGCAGGTTATCAAACAGGTTATTTCCTAATGCAAATCTTTAAACCACTTCCCAAAAATAAAAATGTCATGAAAAATTTTCAAACTGCTGTCAATGGATTAGCGATTGTGCTGATGGCCTCACTCGCTTCATGCCGCAATTATGAGAACGCATTAAAAAAGAATTTTGATTTTCCTGCAGCGGACAGCAGCAAGTTTAACATGCCGGATGTTGCATCCGGTAAATTGTTCGACCTGTTAAGCACAAAATCGACAGGAATTGATTTCGTGAATAAGGTTCAGTTTGGATTTATGGCAGATAATAACCTCTATGTTAATTATTACAATGGTGGTGGCGTTGCCGTACTTAATTACAACAATGATTCACTGCCTGATCTGTATTTCACCGGAAACATTGTGCCCGATGAGTTATACTTAAACCTGGGCAACATGCAGTTTAAAAAAGTGAGTGAGGAAGCCGGCATTCCACGTAAAAACAAGGGCTGGAGCACCGGTATTTCTCTTGTGGATATTAATAGTGATGGCATAGATGATATCTATGTGTGCCGCTCAAGATGGAAAGACTCGCTTGCAAACCTGTTTTATGTGAGCAACGGCAATGGAACTTATACTGAAAAAGGGAAGGAATTCGGAATTGATTGTCCTGATTGCTTCACCATGGGAGCTGTCTTTTTTGATTATGATAATGATGGAGATATGGACCTCTATGTAAAAAACCATCCATCAGACTATGTGGAGCGGATGCGGTTCAATAACCTGGAAAAAGTAGAAAAAGGAACCAATCAGAGCGATAAATTCTACAGGAACGATAATGGTCATTATACCGATATTTCCAAGCAGGCTGGCATCAACAATCATGGCTACGGCCTTGCTGTGATCGCTTCTGATGTGAATGATGACGGATACCTTGACATTTATGGATGTAATGATTTTGCGATGTACGATTATCTGTACATCAATCAGAAGGATGGCACGTTCAAAGATGAGTCATTCAGCCAATTGGGGAAAACTTCAATGTTCTCTATGGGTGTTGATGTTGCAGATGTTAATAATGATGGCTACCAGGATATTGTAACAGCTGACATGCGTTTCGACCATTCATACCTGCGCCGTTCTTTCGCCCTGGGGTTGCGGCGTAATGAATTTTCAAATATGGTTACCGGTGGTTTCCATTATCAATATGTAAAAAATACTCTGCAGATAAATAATGGTGACAACACATTTTCTGAGATTGCCAACCTTGCAGGAACTGATGCGACTGACTGGTCGTGGGGTCCTGTATTCTGTGATTTTGATAATGATGGACAGAAAGACATTTTCATTCCCAACGGCTATTACCGCTGGCTTAATGTGGATGAGCGTGAATTATACCAGGCCATGCGTGATGCTACCCGCCGTGGTGACAGTTCTGCATACAACAAGCTGTATTCAGCAGTAAGCAAGAAAAAACTAAAGGCAGTTAACTATCTTTTCAAAAATAATGGCAACTATACCTTCACCCGGGAGATGGAGAACTGGGGAGCCAACTATCCTACTATTTCTCATGGTGCTGCACTTGCCGATCTGGATGCCGATGGCGACATGGACATTGTGGTGAACAATCATGAAACCTGCCCGCTTGTGTACCGCAATAATGAGGATCAGCTCATAAATAATAACTGGGTAGAGTTCAATTTCAGGGGTTATGATCAAAATAATGAGGGTATTGGCACGAGGGTTTATATCTACTCCAAGGCTGGAATGCAGATGGCTCAGCATCATACAGTCCGCGGATATCAATCCACCTCACAAAACATGATGCATTTCGGGCTGGGAAAAGATGATACGATTTACAAAGCCGTTGCCGTATGGCTGGATGGAAAAACCCAGCAGCTTGTTAACCTGGCTCCCAATCAGGTGATCACTTTTGATCACAAGGATGGAACAAATGAGAAATTTGAATGGCATCCTGCTTACAGTCCCATCTTTGTAAATGCCACTAATAAACTCAAAGTTGATTACAGGCATGTTGAAGATGAGTATGAAGATTTCAGGAAAGAGATCTTGCTCCCTCATAAAATGAGTCAATATGGACCGGGGCTGGCTGTAGCAGATGTGAACGGAGATGGCCTCGAGGATTTTTATGTGGGCGGCGCATTGCGCAGCTCCGGTCAGTTATATCTCCAAACACCATCCAAAACCTTTGAGAAGGCAGCCTCACAGCCCTGGGAAGCTGACGCAAAGATTTCTGAGATTCTCGGCGTGCTTTTCTTTGATGCTGATGGCGATGGAGACATGGACCTTTATACCGTCTCAGGAGGTAATGAGGTAGGTAAGGATGATCCGTCACTCAGGGATTATCTCTACCTGAATGATGGCAAGGGCAACTTCAGCAAGAACCCCGATGCATTGCCCGATTTAAGAGGAAGCGGCTCCTGCGTGGTTGCAGGTGATTTTGATAATGATGCTGACCTTGATTTATTTATAGGAGGAAGAATAGTGCCTGCACATTATCCACAGCCAGCCAAGTGTACCATTCTTCGCAATGATCATGGCAAGTTTACTGATGTAACGAAAGATGTTTGTCCGCAGCTTGATAAAGGCGGAATGATCTGTTCCGCACTGTGGACTGATTACAATAATGATGGTAAAATTGATCTCATAGTCTCCGGTGAATGGACGGCGATCATGGTGTTTAAAAATGAAGGAGGAAAATTCGTCGATGTAACAAAAGAAGCAGGACTTCAGAATGCCACCGGTTGGTGGAACAGCATTACTGCCGGAGATTTTGACAATGATGGCGACATGGATTATGTAGCAGGTAATGAAGGGTTGAATTCAAAATATTATCAGCCCACGCAGGATCAGCCTGTTGAATGCTTCGTTGATGACTTCGATAAAAACGGAACGCAGGACCTTGTAATGTCAGTTTATAATTTCGGAAAGTCTTATCCTGTAAAAACACGGATGACTTTGGCAGAGCAAATACCAATGCTTGGTGAAAAATTCCCGCTCTACAAGCAATTTGCTCTTGCAACCACTGAAGATGTATTTGGTAAAGAAGCACTTGAAAAAGCAATGCATCTGAAAGCCCAGACCCTTGCAAATTCTTATTTGCAAAACAATGGTAACGGCACCTTTACAGTGAAGCAGCTTCCGATGGAGGCGCAGTTTTCATGCCTCTACGGCATGGTGCCTTTCGATGTAAACAATGATGGCAATCTGGACATCATTGCACATGGTAATTTCTTTTCCCCTGAATCTGAAACAGAAAAGCAGGATGCCTGCATCGGTATCACTCTTATAGGTGATGGCGCCGGAAATTTCAAGCCTATGGGCGCACGGGAGTCAGGTTTCTTCAATAAAAAAGATGCAAAGGCTCTGGCGCTGATTTATCTGGGGAAAAATGAACAGCCGGTGATACTCGGGACCAATAATAATGACAACATGTTCGCTTATGAGTTCACCAGTAACAATCAAAGCAAGGTCCCGCTTACACAGCATGACCGCTTTGCACAGATCTATCTGAAAGATGGAAAAGTAGCCAGGCATGAGGTAAATATCGGAGCCGGTTATCTTTCTGAAGGGTCCGGCACGCTTGCATTCATGCCAGAATTGGTTGAAAAGATTGTAGTAACGAATGATAAGAATCAACAGCGTACCGTTTGGCAGGCAGCAGCACTTGCTTCAAAATAATTTTTACTCTTAATCGCAATCATGAAGAATATTAATATAATAAAATTTTTCGCATGCGGAATGAATGGCAGGCTAAGGGCCATCGCAGCCATTAACACTTTTCGCTCCCGGTTTGCTGCGATCAGCCTCATATCCGCTTCCATGGTTGTAACAGCATTCATTAGTTCCTGCAACAGCACTTACAAGAATTCCAATCTTACAGTGGTTGATTTTCCTGCTTACGACAGCACTAAATTCCCTCCGCTCGATAAATCCAGTGGCAAGCTGTTCGACATCCTCACAAATAAAACGACCGGACTGGATTTTTCAAATGATGTGGGTTTCAGAATGAAAAATGATAACAACCAGTACAACTATTTCTATAATGGTGCGGGAGTAGCCGTGCTGAATGCCAATGGTGATTCTTTACCTGACCTGTATTTCACCGGCAACATCGTTCATGATAAGCTTTTTATTAATGAAGGAAACCTTCATTTTAAAGACGTTACGGAACAATCCGGCATACCTGTAAAGGGAAAAGGCTGGAGCACCGGCGTTTCCATCACTGACATCAACAATGATGGCTTCGATGATATTTACGTGTGCCGCTCCCGATGGAAAGATTCACTTTCCAATCTACTCTATGTAAGCAATGGGGATGGTACTTTTTCAGAGAAAGCTAAAGAATACGGAATTGATGATCCTGCCAGCTATCATATCATGGCTAACTTTTTCGACTATGATAAGGATGGTGACATGGATCTTTTTCTTGCCTGCCATCCTACTGACTGGGTTGAAAAAATGCGGTTCAACAACATCGAAAAAGTGGAGCAGGGATCCAACCAGACTGATAAGCTTTACCGCAATGATGGCGGTCATTTCACGGATGTCTCCAGGGAAGCCGGAATCAATACCCATGGTTATTCCTTAAGCTGCACCGTAGCCGACTTTAATGGAGATACCTGGCCCGACCTCTATGTGCCAAATGATTTCGCGATGTATGACTATTATTTTATCAACCAGGGCAATGGCACTTTTAAAGAAGCAACGCGCGATGTACTAAAGAAAACCTCCTTATTCGGAATGGGCAGCGATGCAGGTGACATCAACAATGATGGCTATCCGGACCTTATTGTTGCGGATATGAAGTTCGATCATTCCTATATGCGCCGGTCTTTTATGCTTGCACAACGACGTGCTGAATTCAATAATATGATTTCGAGCGGCTATCATTATCAGTATGTCCGAAACATGCTTCACCTGAATAATGGTGACGGAAGCTTTTCTGAAATTGGCTGCCTTGCGGGGGTTGATGCCAGCGAATGGTCGTGGGCTCCCTTGTTTATGGACTTTGATAATGATGGCTTCCAGGATCTATTTGTGTCCAACGGCTACTACAAGACTTTCAATATTGATGAGCGTGAGCTCATCCAGGGGCTAAGGGATGCCACGCGTCGCGGCGATTCGGCGATGTACAATAAAATTGCCGGTATTATTAATAAGAAGAAGTTGAAAGATCCAAACGTGATGTTTAAAAACAATGGTGATCTTACCTTCAAAAGAGTTACTGATGAATGGGGGTTCTTTCATCCAACCATTACACACGGTGCGGCCTTTGCTGATCTTGACCGGGATGGCGATGTTGACATCATTGCAAGCAACACGGAAGAGAGTCCGTTCATCTACCGGAATAATGAGGATATGATGCTAAAAAATCATTTCATTGATTTCCGGTTTAGCGGACCTGCAGGTAATCTGCAAGGCATTGGCACTGACGTGCGCATTTATATTAACAACGACAGCCTTCCGGGCGGGCATGCAATGCAATTTCAAAACCATCACATTGTGCGCGGCTATCAATCTACAAGCGAAAACCTGATGCACTTTGGATTGGGTAATATAAATGTGATTGACAGAATATCAGTTACCTGGCCTGATGGAAAAACACAGGAGATTTCCGGCATCACGGCTGATAAAGTAGTTACCGTTTATTATAAGGACGCACGCGAAAGCTTGCATGTTGCGGAAAGGAAACCACTGCTGTTTACCAATGTCACTGAAAATTTGAAAATAGATTTCACTCATGAAGAAAATGAATATGATGATTTCAGGAAAGAGCTTCTGCTTCCTGAAAAAAACAGCTACTTCGGACCCGGGCTTGCTGTGAGTGACGTTAACGGTGATGGACTCGATGACTTTTTTGTGGGGGGTGCTTCCCGGCAATCCGGCAGGCTGTACCTTCAGAATGCGAATGGATCTTTTGAAAGCAGTGTAAACCAGCCATGGTCAAAAAACAGCCAGGCAGACTGTCTTGGCGCTGTATTTTTTGATGCCGACGGTGATCATGATGCTGATCTTTATGTAGCCTCCGGCGGAAATGAATTCAACCGGAATGACAAAAATTACCGTGATCATTTTTATCTCAATGATGGAAAGGGAAATTTTTCTGACGGATCCTCACAAATTCCTGATCTGAACACCAGCGGCTCCTGCGTAATTGCCGGTGACTATGATGGTGATGGCGATCCTGATCTGTTCATCGGTGGCAGAGTTGACCCCCAGCATTATCCCATGCCGGCAAAAAGCTGCCTGTTGAAAAATGATGGCAAAGGAAATTTCACCGATGTGACTTCAGCTATTGCTCCTGAACTGGAAAAGGCAGGAATGGTATGCGCCGCACTCTGGACTGATTTTGACAATGATGGAAAGCTTGACCTCCTTATCGCCGGTGAATGGATGCCGGTAACCTTTATGAAAAACAGTGGTGGCAAATTTGAAAATGTAACTAAGCAATACGGATTTGAAAACACTTCGGGCTGGTGGAACAGCATTGTAACCGGCGACTTCGACAATGATGGTGATGTTGATTACGTCCTGGGAAATGAAGGCCTGAATACACGCTACTATTGCCCCACTGATAAGGAGCCCGTATCTCTGGATGCAATGGACTATGACAACAACGGCACCATGGATTGCGTGATGTCATTTTACAATTACGGAAAATCTTACCCTGCCAAAAATTTTCAGTACAGTGCCGAACAAATGCCTATCCTGAATAAAGAGTTTAAGACTTATTCTGGCTTCGCCATGTCAACCACTGACGAAATTTACGGTCCAAAAGGATTGGATAAAGCATTCCATCTTACAGCAAATACACTGGCAAGCTCCTACATCGAAAACCAGGGCGCCGGAAAGTTTTTAATCAGGCAATTACCACTGAGGGCCCAGGTATCCAGCATCTTCGGCATGGTGGTTTATGATGTGAATGGAGATGGAAACCTCGACCTTGTGTATCATGGAAATTTCTTCAATAAAGAATCAGAAACGGAAAGAAATGACGCCTTTGTAGGCGAGGTGATGCTCGGTAACGGCCATGGTAATTTTACTTATTTACCAAGGAAGGAAAGTGGTTTTGCCTCCGATAAGGATGCAAAGGCGCTTTCAGTAATTTATGTAGGCAAGAATCAAACACCAGTGCTGCTTGGCACCAACAACAACGATAAGATGTTTGCTTTCCAGTTAAATTCCCCCGCTTCCAAAATTGCCTTTACCCAGGATGACCGCTACGCAGATATATATCTTAAAGATGGAAAGAAAATGCGCAATGAGCTCAATATCGGGAATGGCTACATGAGTCAGAATTCCATGATGATCTCATTCATTCCTTCTCTGACTGAAAAGGTGGTAATGATTGATGGAAAGAACCTTGAGCGTGTGGTTTACCAATCTGCAGCGCTTGCGGCAAAATAGATTCATGAGGTTGGCAAGATTAAGCCGAATAAAAAGACTCATCTTTACCCCAATCAGGTAAAAAATCATAAATTTTTGTCAGGTGTAATATTATCCGTTTTTAGATGTGGAAAATGCCCACTAACAATGGGTTATAATTCTCCGTATTCCATGGCAGATTATTGACATTTGGGGCAGGATTTCCGGTTCATCCGCCTTTTTCTCTCATCAGGGTATTTATTTTTTCCTATCCGGTTTTATGGTAGTTTTTTTGTTTTATAAATCCCCATGAAAAAAATTTCCACCTTCCTGTTTATTTCAATCTGCTTTTTTTCTTCGTTCGCCCAAAATCCCCTTGCAAAACAGTGGGATCAGCGTTTCGGAGGGAGTGATTATGATATTGTTACAGCCTTTCGTACTACTTCTGATGGCGGTTATATTTTTGGCGGATACTCAGCTTCTGGTT
>JBDSEA010000102.1:0-13203 GCA_039920305.1 Chitinophagales bacterium | reverse complement strand
TGCATTTTTCCTGCATATGGATTGGGGAAATGCCAATGAAAATGCAGCGATTGAAGTAGAAAATAAAACAGTTGATTACTACACCTATCTTGATGACAAGAAAACAAACGGAACCATCATTGCCCGTGCATTTAAGAAACTCATTTACAAAAATATTTACCCGGGCATTGATGCTGAATACAGTTTTCATGAAACGGAAGGAATGAAATATGCATTTATCCTTCATCCCGGCGCTGATCCTTCAGTAATAAAAATGCAATATACCGGTGCTGAAAATATTTTCACAGATGAGGATGGAAATGTTCATTTCACAACCAGAGCCGGTGACATAACCGATCATGCTCCGCATACCTATTATGCTGATGATTCAATACCAGTGATATCCGCCTTCATTCAGCAAGGCAATGAAATACGTTTTCATCTTGAAAATTATGACCCGGGGAGGAAAGTAATAATTGATCCATGGACTATTAACCCTGGTTTTTCAGGCACGAATTCAGGATGGGATATTACAACTGATGGGGCAGGAAATATTTATTGCCAGGGAGGAGGTGAGCCATTCTATCTGAAAAAATTTGATCCGTCAGGTCTTCTTCTCTGGACATTTACTTATCCAAACGCTACCAGCTGGCCCGGGGATTTTACTACTACGAAAGCCGGCTTCTCCTACATCACGTACGGTGCATGGATTGGCACTCATCTCACTAAAATTGATCCATCAGGCACCGTGATTTTTAATAACACTACCGAAAACAATACTTATCCCAACATGGAAGGCTGGAGGGTTATTCAAAATTGCAGGACGGGTGCATTATACGGGGCAGGATTCGGTTACATCAGCAGCATTAATGATTTTACAAACATTTTTACTATTGATACATCTAATGGAAATTTCTCGAACTATACTCCTCTTTATACTTCTGCTGTTGAAGTACGGTCCATTAACTATTCAGGAGTTACAGGTGACCTTTATGTTCTTGAATTACAAGCATCTTCAACATCAGTTGCCAATGGAAACAGAATCATAAGACTCGATTCTTCACTTAATACCATCTTTAATGTTGCAGATGGATATCCGTTGTCAGAAACGCAGGCAGACTATTACCCGAATGACTATGGTGGATTTAATGGGATTGCCCTCGGCTGCTACCTGTACACCTGCGACGGGCATATCCTGAAGCGATGGGATAAAACTACCGGTGCACAATTGGGCAACAACGTTAACCTGCCCGATGGATCCGAATTATTCAACGGCGGTCTATTTGTTGATCGGTGCGGAAGTGTGTATGCAGGCTCATCGGATAAGATAGTAAAGTATGATGCCTTGCTCAACCAGCTCACTACGGCCATTACTGACGGTCCGGTGTATGACATTTGCTCAGGAAATATGGCAGGTGAAATACTGGTTTGCGGGAAGGGATTTATTTCATCCATCAATATGGAGGTATGTATCCAGCCTGAAATCAATATAACCACTGTTGCGGCTGCACCCTGTACCTGCACAGGAAGTGCCATTGTTACCGCGAACAATAATTGCGACTCTGCTGCATTTACTTTTCTTTGGGAGCCAACAGGAGAAAAAACAGCATCTGTAAATAATCTTTGTCCGGGTATTTATACAGTCACCGTTACTGATACTTCACAATGCTTTAACGTATCGGTTATTGATACAGTTACCATTGCGGGGTCTCTTGGTGGCTTGGCTACTTCTTTACAACTAATACCATCATGCAATAATCCATGCAATGGCTCGGCCACTGCAATCGCTAACAATGGTACACCCCCTTATACGTATTTGTGGAGTAACTCAGAAACTACTGCAACCATTACCGGTCTGTGCGGAGGTATCTATGCAGTAACCGTTACTGACTCGGCAGGATGTACACACACAGAATCATTTACATTGCCTGCTTCTCAGCCCATCACAATTTCATCCAATACCACTATTGCAACCTGCCTTGGAAACAATGGCAGCATCAGCATTACGATAAATGGAGGCACTCCTCCATTCCAGTATTTTTGGAGTAACGGTGAAACCACGAAGGATATTACTGATTTAGCACCAGGTGATTATGATTTGCTTGTCACGGATTCAAACGGTTGTACACAAACTTTAATTGCAACGATCGGAATGGAAATATTACCGGTTATTTCTATCAGCTCACAGGTTAACAATGCCTGCAGTCCACAGCAGGTTCAATTTATAAGTGATTCAACCGGGGTTGTTAAGTATCAATGGGATTTTGGGGACAGTACCCAAAGCAATGGGCAAAATCCAATTCATGAATATCAAAATGCCGGAACCTATATCATTCAGTTAATTGTAACCTCTACCGAAGGTTGCCTTGATTCAATTTATTCAACGGTTACTATAGAATCCGTAAACTTCGGGGTGAACATATCAAATGCTTTTTCTCCAAATAGTGATGGTGTGAATGATGTACTCAAACCGATTATAAAGTGTTCGGGAAATTTGAATTATACCTTCAGCATTTTTAATCGCTGGGGCGAATTAATTTTCGAAACCCATGACCCTGGGCAGGGCTGGAACGGTAAATACAATGGAAAAGGCATGCCAGTGGATGTGTATCCTTACTACATCAAATATGATTGTAATAGTTGCTCGAGTTTCTTGAAAGGAAACGTAACACTGGTCAAATAGACAGCAGGGTTTATCAATTAGTATGGAGCAAGTAATATGCTTTTAAAAGTTAACCTTCCTATCGTTGGCTCCGATCCTTAATGTCCAACTTACCGGAATTTAGTTGGCTATTACCGGCACGTCTTTAAATGGCCTATAAGCATGATCCTGCAGTTGCTTGTCTTTTAATGGCGCATCAGCCCGGACACGCACCTTAGCATGGGCACGGGGTTTTTTGCCACGTACTTTTATAAAGCACGATGTTTCTGAAAGCATAAATGCTGATAAGAGAACAATGGAAAAAATTTTGGTTTTCATTGTTTGGAATTTTAGGTAAAATTATTTATCAAATAGCGAGGATTGTGCCAGTGATTGTTTGAAAAGTTAATTTAACCCCCATTTTTTGATAATAAACTCTAATCCAATTAAATTAAAACCTGTCTGAATCCTGGGTTAACCTCACCGCTTCATCATACTATTTCATCAATATGGGGATTTCTCTAATACTACCTCTCGCGGAGCAATATTTTATAAAAGAACTGCAAATCAGTAAAATGTTTATAGCAGATTATGCCGGTTTCATAATGAAACGAACCGTATAAATTTAGTTATGCTATTGATTTTGACCGGATATCAACTTACTCTTATGGAGTTGTTATTCTGACGTTAACTTCTTTTCGCTGTGTAAACTTTCCATTGCCTCCACGGCTCTTTATTGATGATCGCTTAAAGCAGAATGAATATTGCCGCAATAGCTTCCACTGACTTTTGCGACTTCATAAAAACCAAAAACAAACATCGTTTTACTTCAGTTAAGCCTGCCGGTCAGCGCAAACGCGGTGACTGGGGTGGTTTAGTCCTGCTTGGCTATGCAACCGTCAACTGGCCTGGTGATACAGGTCATATCGAAGGAATTGTTCCAAACCCCAACACTTTATACGGTGGCGGTAACAATCCTAATGATCTTGATAACTCCGGTACATTACAATTTGTCAGGATAGAATTTGCTGGTATTGCTCTTTCACCCAATAATGAGATCAATGGACTTACATTCGGCGGAGTTGGAAGCGGAACTACGATTGATCACATTCAAGTAAGCTATTCCAACGATGACTCATATGAATTCTTCGGCGGAACGGTAAACTGCAAATACCTGATTGCTTATGACGGAATTGATGATGATTTTGATACTGACAACGGTTATGTAGGCAAGGTGCAGTTTGCGGTGGGCATGCGCGATCCGAATGTGGCAGACGTTTCGGGTTCTAAAACTTTTGAATCAGATAATGATCCCACCGGTTCAGCTAATACCCCCATCACTGCTCCTACTTTCCAGAATGTAACAGGATTAGGCGGTGCATCGGTTACAACTAATTCCTTATTCAAGGAAAGTCTTCACCACCGCCGGAATACTAAGGCCAAAGTCTACAATTCCATCATGATGGGTTTTCCATTGGGAATTTTAATTGACGGGTCTTCTACTATAGCTAATTGTGCGAACAATTCGGAGGTTAAGAATTCTTATGTTCAGCAATCTTCAGGAAACTATATCAGCTTCACCCCTGCCAGCGATCCTAATGAGGCAGCAGCGAATGCCAACCTTACAAGTAATGGAAACGTTTACAGCACACAGTATTCAGGTGTACTGGATAATCCTGATTTTCCTGTAAGTGATATCAATGATCTTGAGCCGGCATCAGGTAATCCACTTCCATCTGCTGATAACAGCTTATATGTAGGTGGATTCTGGACTTCAGTTTCTTATATTGGAGCTTTCAATCCTAACGGAGACACATGGGCGGGTGACTGGACAAACTTTGATCCTGTAAATACAATCTACCCGAATGGTAAGATTGACTATTCACCAACTGTTACCACCAACACGGTAGGCAATACGGTTTGCCCTAATACCGGTGCGATTGACATCAATGTTAGTGGTGGAGTAGCACCCTATTCATACGTATGGTCTAATGGAGCAACCACCCAGGATCTTTCAGGTATTACCAATGGATCTTATACCGTTACCGTATTCGATGAAGGAGGACTTTGTTCAGTTACCTCAAAAAAGATCAAGGTAGGCAAAACTGTTCCTATTCTCCTGAGCTGCAGCGCTACTTCAACAAGTATCACTGTTACCTGGTCAGGCAATATCGCTGGTTTTGTTTCCGGATACCAGTTGCGTTACAAAAAGAATTCTGTTTCTAATTACGGACCCTGGATTGGCGTGGGCAATGGATTTAGCTATACAGTAACCGGATTGCTGCCCAACACCCAGTATAATTTCCAGCTACGCGGAATTTGCGCTTCAGGAAACACGGGTAGATCTGCAACTCTTACATGCTCCACTACCCTCAGACTTGCAGGTGAAAGCAGTGAAAGTACACCTATGAATATATTCCCGAATCCTTCACAAGGTGAGTTTACAATTAACCTCAATGGATTTGCAAATGAATCAACCGTATCGGTAAGTGTTACGGATGTGCTTGGAAAGGAAGTTTACAGCCAGGCAGGCGTTTCTGCTGATGCAGCTATTAATATGAACCTGAACAATCTTACTACAGGTGTTTACAATGTTACAGTATCTGACGGCTCAAACAGGGTCAGTCAGAAAATTTCAATTACCAAATAATTTTCAAAACCAATGAAAATGAGGCGCATGCATGGTGCGCCTCATTTCTATTTTTTCAAAAGAAAAAACACAACTCAATGAAAAACACAATCCTCTTATTCATTCTGCTTTTGCCGATGACCGGCACATCGCAACATGCACCTCCGGTTACTGCAAATGACTGGCTTAAAACTTATATTCAAAACAATCACCGGGTCCATTCAAATAACAAGCTTTCCGGTTTAAGAACTGATACTTTATTTCTCAGCGGAACACGTACTGATACTTTTGATCTTGCCAATTCTGTCTTTAACATCGCTGACTCTGCACAGTACCTGTACAATACTGATTCCACGCTGTATGCCTGGGTTCGGCTGGTGAATGATCCTGATACAGGATGGATTAATTATCTCGCTGATTACTATGGATATGATGCGGAAAAATGATACCTCGGATGTATTTCAATTCTGGGATTACATCCAGGGAACATGGAGCAACCTGGGACGAACTGTCAATTCATTTGATGCAAATGGCAATCTGATCTCCTATACCCGATATACCTGGGATACAATGCAATTCTGGAAGGCATATATCCGTGAAGATTATGAATTTGATTCAAGCTCCAATCTTTTACAGGACGTAATTCTTACTTCTGCTGATGGTATTTTCTGGGATAGCTCCTTCAAGTTTGTATATATCTATGATTCAAGCAATAATCGCATCTCCGAAACAGATTATTTTTTTACCGGCGGAGCTTTTATTCCTACCAATTTAGCAACTGCTACCTACAACTCTGATAACCTGCAGATTCAAAATATTATTCAATACTGGAGTGGAACTCAATGGAAGAATCAGTATCAGGATACATTATCCTATGATGCAAACAACAACCTGATTGTTTTTGAGCGCAGGGAATGGCATTCCGGAAGCTATTCCTGGACTTATTCAAAGTCTGAGTTTAGCTACAATGCTTCAAATCAGCTCACTCAGCGGACAGAATATGAAGGTGACCAGATTACCTACCTGCTGAGCTACCTGTATTCATACGAATATAATTCTGATGGGTACCTGAGTTACGAATTGCAGCAGCGGTATAATGCTTCACTTGCTGTATTTCAGAATACACAGCAAACATTTTATTACTATAACATAATTATTTCAGGAATCAGCATTGTAGAGGATCACATAGGTTTGAATACAATTGTGTATCCGAATCCTGCATCGCAATCAATACAGATAAATGTTTATGCTGATCGGGCTTCAGAGGTACAGTTATTCCTGATAAACACTGAAGGAAAAATATTACTGTTTCAATCTTTCCGGTTACAGGCAGGTGATAACATTATTAATCAGAATATTGCTCAGCTTCCTTCAGGATTTTATGCTATAAGAATTTTAAATTCAGAATCATCAGAATCAAGCATAAGTCGCTTTATTAAAGAATAGAGTGTTTTTTTTCTTTTGCATGAGAGCCGGGGTGAGAAATTGCCCCGGCTTTTTTTTTGAGTTGCCCTGCATTACAAATGATAGTAATGACAGGATGCAAAATTCACATTAGGCATAAGAATAAAAAAGCTGTCAGAAAAACAACTTGATCGTTTGTGTGAACGAGGTTCCCTGCAGTTGCACAAGGTATAGACCAGAAGCTGCCATGGGAATGAAGATTGAATTTTCTCCCTCTGCGAGTGAAAAGCTCTCATTCCTGATTATCCTTCCCATCAGGTCTATCATTACAACCTGAATCCTTTCCTCTTTGGCCAGCTGTAATTGTATGCTGTAGCCCCCTGATGTAGGCTGGAACGTTACTCCATCCTCCTCCTCGGGGAATTCATCAGAAAGCCTTGGAGTACAATTAGGAATTTTTAGCTTTAGCAGGCAACCGGTTTTCTTGATAATCACTCCCGGAATGGTCATAAGCCCTCCATCATAAGTGAAGTTTCCATTCTGGATTTTTAATCCGGTTACATCATCAAAGTTGCTCCATTTGATGAGAGTACCTGTTACAGGAGAAAATTTTTGATAGCGATGAATTGTCACATCTGCCGTCGAAGTACTGTACTGCTCAGGATCTAATAATCCACCCACATAAAAGTCTTTTACCAGGAGATGAATATTATAATTACATGTTTTATCCTTTATGTTGCTGACATTCCAATCCATATAGCCATTTAATGAGCCATAAGGATCACCCACATTCGGTATTCCATTGCCCGGATCCTGGTTTATGGAGCAATTTGAAAAAGCGGGGTAAGAAACATTGGTGGCAAACCGGTAATAGTCCGGCTCTGTTTCTTCAGGAAGAAAATTATTACCCGCCCCGCCATGACTACGCTGATCCCAGTAACGTATGCCACCTACCTTGTTATTTTCCAGGGAATCATACCATTTTATTTTGCCGTCGTTCCATGCAACCGTTACATCATTTTTACCATGCACATCGTAAATAACGGGCACACTGCGAAGCCTGTTGTAGTTCACCATCTTCTGCATATCCTTCATATCCGTAAACAAGAGGGTATCACCGGTGCCATATTTAAGGCGATCAGTTTTAAGCTTGGCCTGGGCTGTACCCCACATCTGCTTGTATATATCACTTGATGCACTTGTGCTGTTTGGTTCAACTATCCCATATACAGCAGCAATTTTTTCCGGAGCCAGCGCAGCAGTTAATAAAGCACCGTAGCCTTCCGAAGAACTGCCCTTGCAATACAGCCGGGTAGTATCAATTGGAAAATGTGACTCAAGCCAAGAGATTTCTTCCCAGTAAAGTTTTTGAGAATAGGTGCGCACTACTCCCGTTGCGGGAATTGGATTGTTATTAATATAAATATTAAAATTCTCATGATAGCAACAGAAATAATCTGATTGCCCGATGGTACCATCACTTTTCGGAACCGGTAACCAGTCAAACAATCCAATAATATAGCAGTTTGTAAAAGTCATTTCCAGGTTAATGTTTTTATTAACATTGGTTCCTATACTTTCAAATAATAGAAACAGGGGATATTTGGCAGCAGTACCCCGCTTAATAGTGAAAAAGGTGAAGCCATATGATCCTGTACTGTTCATTGCAGGAAATAGTGGTGTTTCCCTGTTATTCACATACATTACATAATATACCTTCCATTCCCCATCATTTGTAAGAACAGAATCCTGAAATACCGCCTGTGGCTTGGCTACAATATCCGCAATCGGAACAATGCCGGTATTCGCACCTTGTATTATGGTTTTATCTTCTGCACCAGTGGAAAGATTTGTCACTGTAATTACATAGTGGTAAGATTGCGCATCATTGCATGTGACGACATATAATCCTTTTGAAGCTGATAATGGTTGGCCGCTGTCAGTGATCTTATAATAAACAGGACTACCTGATGCGTTCGTCATAAAAACATTCTGCGCTGAATTATCCCGAACAAATCCAAGATATTCATTTGCAGTTAGCTGAGCAGGAAGTGTCAGCGGGGTGGATGACCGGTAAACATTATACTGCAGGTTGGTGGCCGGGGCATTGGTCCAGGTAATAAAAACCTGACCATTGTGATATTCTTGGTTGAAGTCAGAAACAGAATATGCCTCAGAGGAAAGACTTCCGGCGAAAGTGAGCAAGAGAAAAAAAACTACAGAAACATAAAGTGTATTAAAAAAATTTTTCATAGAAGGTTAATTAAGGTAGTTCAAATTAGCTACAGCTTTTAAGTAAATATCTGCTTTCATACGCAATCCCACGTGTAATTGTTTCACTTCTCAAGCTATATTTAAACGATAGAAATTGCAGGTTAACTTTTATTTTATTCAATAAAATGTCGAGTTACCTACTTTCACTCCCATATGAAAGTTGTTACCATTGCAGGTGCACGGCCTCAATTCATAAAAGCGGCCGCCGTAAGCCGGGTTTTGCGGCAAGAAAAAGGCGTACATGAAATTCTGCTGCATACCGGGCAACACTTTGATGCTAATATGTCAAAGATATTTTTTGATGAGCTTGGCATATCAAACCCGGATTACAATCTTGGTATCAGTTGCCTGCAACACGGTGCAATGACGGGAAGAATGCTTGAGAGGATAGAAAATATCTTGATAAAAGAAAAACCTGACTGGGTTCTTGTATTCGGTGACACAAATTCAACAATTGCAGGAGCTCTCGGAGCAGCGAAGCTGCATTTAAAAGTAGCACATGTGGAGTCAGGTATGCGCAGCTTCAATCGAAATTCTCCGGAGGAGATCAACCGCGTTATTTGTGACAGGATTTCAGACCTTCTGCTGTGTTCCACAACCACCGCTGTAAAAAACCTTTACAATGAAGGGTTTGCCAGATTCGCTTGCGACATCATTCAAACAGGTGACGTTATGTACGATGCAGCATTATACTATTCTGAAAAAGCTTCCCGTGCATCACGAATCATGAGGCAAATACCGTTCAAGGAATTTGTGCTGTGCACACTCCACCGACAGGAAAACACAGGTGATATTTCCATTTTGAAAAGGCTTATTCTTTCTCTGAAAAAAATTCATCAAAAAATCCCCATCGTTTTGCCCGTTCATCCGGGAACACGCAGCCGCATTCAGAGTCTTGATTTAAAATTACCATTCCATATTATTGATCCTGTAGGTTATTTTGATATGCTTACCCTTGTGAAAAACTGCAGCCTGATTTTAACAGATAGTGGCGGTTTGCAGAAAGAAGCATTTTTCTTTTCAAAATTCTGTATCACCCTGCGTGATGAAACTGAATGGGTAGAGCTGGTAAAGCTTGGGGTTAACAAGGTAACGGGCAGTAATCAGGAAAAAATTCTTTCCGCCTTTGAATTTTTCATGAATAAGGAATTCAAGTCAAAAGCCCGGCCTTATGGAAATGGAGATGCTTCAGAAAAAATTGTTGCTGCAATGCTCCGGTATTCCTGAATACCTGACCTGCTTCAGGATTAATTTGAGGAAATCAGATAATCAAAATGGCCTTAGATTAACGTACGAGGGTAACATTACCCTTGAGCGTAAATATTTTTCCGCTATCGAAATGCCCGGTAATAAAATAAACATATACTCCAACAGGTTGCATAGTATTGTTCAGGTTTCCATTCCATCCTCTGGTTATATCACCTGAAAAATCAGAATATACTTCTTCGCCCCAGCGATTATAAACCTTGAAATCAAAATCTTTTACACTCGAAGCAAGCGGATGAAACAGGTCATTGATATTGTCTCCGTTTGGTGAAAAGGCAGCGGGAAGCATGATGATACAGCGGTTGCGGAGCAGCATGGTATCATAACCCGTGCATCCATGAAAAGTTACCGCCACCCATAGGTAAAAAAGCGAGTCAGCAGGCATCACAAAATTGATTGCGGGTGTAGTTTGTCCGTCAGTCCATAAGTAAGTGTCACCGCTATCGTTTGCGGCAACAGAAATCACTGCGCCTTCACAGAGAATGGTATCATCGCGAAGCTGGGGATCGGGAACATGAAATACCGAGATGGTCAAGGAATCCTGGGCAACTCCGCAAAAGCTATCAGTGGCTGAAAAATAAATGGTGTAATTACCCTCGCTTGCATAGGCATGCCCGGGGTTTTGTTCCGTGGAAGAGCCTCCATCTCCAAAGTTCCAGTTCCATTGTGCAGGGTTTCCCGTAGTGCTTTCAGTGAATTGAATGTCTGCACCCACACAATATGGTGGAGCTTGCACCGTAAACCCACCCGTGATATTCGGATGCACCTCAATGATTTGCTCAAAGGTTGCTGAGCAATTCCCGACGGTTATTGTAAGTGTAACAGTATAGGTACCGGTGGAAGCATAGGTATGATTGGGATTTTGATCAGTTGAAGTACCCCCATCACCAAACATCCAGGAATAGGCAGAAATAGTTCCGAATGAAAGATCATTGAATGTTACTTCTGCTCCATCACAGATTAATCCGGGAGAAACCGAAAATGCTGCGCCGTAAACCGGTTGTGTTATTGTATAAATATGCTGCTGGGTACAGCCGAGAGCATCATCAAATATAAGGGTATAAGTACCTGAGGCGAGATTCACAATGGTATCACCGGTGGTGTTATTATCTATCTGTATCGTATCTCCGTTCTGGTTAAGCCATACAAAAGAATAGGGCGGAGCATTATCAGTAGGTATTACGGAGGCGGAGCCATCATTTATTCCTATGCATGAAACATGGGTTGTATCATAAATTGCCGGTACACTGCCCACCACAATAGTAACAGTATCGGCAGAAAATCCACATGAGGCAGTTGTAACTACATACGTTGTTGTGACGGTGGGGGTTACTTCAATGTCATACCCGGTTGCCACATACTGGCCGTCAATGGTGCTCCATACAGGTACTCCGGCGGCAAATGGAACCGGTGCATAGGGAATAGCAGCATAGGTGTATGTATTCCCGGAGGGAGTAAAGCGAATTCCATCATTGTCAACCGCCCACAGATCCGGATAATTTCTTCCTGCCACCACCACAGCATTATTTCCGGTTGCGTCCTGTACTCCTTCGATTGCATAACCATTATTCCATGCTTCGCAACTTACCTTGTGACCCAGATGGACTTCAATGTAATTAGTTGTTTCATATACGATGATCTGCCCTGTAAATAATGAATCATTGCAGCCGGTACCGGCCGGACTATTATACATCGGAACCCCACAAAAATTAAAAACAAAGAAGCGATCCGGAGCGGTGCCAAAGGTTCCAAAAGACATAGATCCAAAGGGTGGAACTGAAGGATCAGTATCCTGCCAGGGACCATAAATGGCATTGAGGGGATTAAAGGCCGATGGAGCAGCATCTGTTATTTGCCAGGGTGAATAATTCCCAGCCTGATTCAGGTCAAAAGTGATATAGACATTGGTTGAAAGAACACATTGCGAATAAGTATTTCCATAAAAGGTAAAAGAGAAACCAAGATCAACAACCTGGCTGTAAACATCATCCTGAACATTGAGGATCTCTCCTAAGCTTCCGGAATCAATAGTCACTGATAATGCCACCGGCGTACCCGGCAAACACACGAAAGTATCACAGCATGCATGAATAATTTGCTGTCCTGAAGTAATTCTGATAGTGCCAAAAACGATAAACAGGCAGGTAAATATTCTTTTCATTCATGAGAGAATTGAGAACGATAAAAATAAACATTTTGCCAAAATGCATGTAAAAATTGTTTCCGGATTTCGACAAACACCTGCTGAATCGGATTTTGATTTAGCTCCCGGCATCATGTTCATGCACTTAACTCCTGCAACCTGCGTTTTCATTTTTCATTAAACACTACTTTTGAAACCTAATGAAGCATGTTCGAATCATTGCAGTAGTTATTCTATTAATTCTGATGCACCAGATTACCCATGCCCAGGAAAACAGGCTGATTCAGTACAGTGGTATTGTTGTATCTACTGATTCGGCTTCAACCCCGGTGCCCTTTGCGACCGTTTTCAATCGCTCGATAAATTTAGGATCGGTTGCAAACTACCAGGGGTTTTTTTCATTTGCCGCACGAGTTGGTGATTCAATTGAAATTTCGAGTGTTGGGTTTCGAAAGGGAGTTACTGTGGTGCCGAATATCCCTGAGAATCAGAGCTACACGGCCATTATTTTTCTTCAGCCAGAAATGACAACCTTACCAGAAACACGTGTATATCCATGGTTCACCAAATCACAATTCCGGGATGCCTTTGTTCATCTTAACATTCCGGATGACGATATTGAAAGGGCAAGAAAAAACCTGAATGCAGAAAAGATGCGGGAGCTTGGAGAAACCATAAGGGATCCGGATCTGAATGCCCGGCAAACACTGAGCAACTACGCTTACACTTATTATTATCAGGGACAATACCAGCCGCAAGCCATTCTGAGTCCTACGGCATGGATGCAATTCTTTGATGCATTGAAGAGCGGAGCTTATAAGCAGAAATAATCAATTCGCTGAATAAAATTTTAGGTATAGACTTTTA
>JBDSEA010000101.1:0-2842 GCA_039920305.1 Chitinophagales bacterium | reverse complement strand
GGAAATTCTCTGAAGGCCTGTCCTTGATGATGCGCATGATCTGAGAAAAATTTCCGGAAGCTTCCTTGATACCGATAAATCTTTTGGTCGCCGCAGCAAGTTTCAGCGTTGTTTCCGAAGTGATGTTCGAGCCTGTCCTGCCCGGTACGTTGTAAATGATAATGGGTAGGGGAGCAACTTCAGCAAGCTGCATATAATGCTGATAGATTCCCTCCTGGGATGGTTTGTTATAATAAGGACTTACTGAAAGAAATGCATCATAGTGATCGGTATTAAATGCACGCATCTGGCTGCTTACCTCTGCAGTGCTGTTTCCGCCGAGGCCTGCGACCAGATGAATGTTTTCTTCGACTGATTCCGCCACAAATTTCCAGATATCACGCCTTTCATTGGCGTTCAGGGTCGAAGATTCGCCCGTGGTTCCAAGCACTACCAGGTAATCTATGCCGCCATCAATGTTAAACCGGATGAGCTTTTCCAGTGCACCGAAATCAACCGCGCCATTTTGCTTAAAAGGTGTGACGAGTGCAACACCAGTTCCATTGAATTTTTGAGCCATTGGGAATAGTGAGAAGTGAGAAGTGAGAAGTGAAATTGTGCTTAATCTAATATACTTCAATCCTTATAAGTTAGCAAGCTTACTTCCGGATATCTACATATTACTCCATACTCTCCGCACCTCAGAGCATCTGTAAATAATGCCTGTACTGATTCATCAGTGTCTGAAGATTTTCATCACCCTTCATATTGATCATGAAATCGTATGCATAAATTTTTTCCTTTTCAAAAGAACCGATCCTGAAAGATGCCTCCGACATGGAGGAAACATATTCCAGCGGCAGGTTCTCACCGACGTATGCGTTGATGAGTATGTCGAATTTGCGCTGAATAAATTCTTCTACCAGTGAACCCTGGGGCTCCAGGTGCCAGTTCAGGTTTTTTTTGTTGAAGTATGAAAAGTTAAAGTTGATGGCGCTCTTGGAAACATTGTAGAACCCGAGCAATACAACTTTCTTCCGCTCGCGCTTCAGTGCATCCGCAAATGTGTTGATCACCGATACCGTATCGGGCTCTGAAGCATCGAACAGAATACCGATCTCTGAAGCATCGCGAAGTCCCACGGTTTTACGGACCGGGTGATGAAACTTCAATTCCTTTTTCAGGAAGTACAAATGCATCCACCGTTGTATCTGCTTTAGCATCCGGGAATAAAGTTAGTCTTCATAAAACCCCATCGCCGAAAATTTTTGTATCCGCTGATCGATCCGCTCTTTAGCGGTCATGGGCATCAGCACGGCGAATTGCTTCTGAATTTCTACTTTCAGAATGCGGGCCATCTCCTCGGGCTGATTATGAGCTCCCCCGAGGGGCTCCTTGATGATGCCATCCACCAGCTTGAAATTCATCATGTGATCAGCAGTGAGCTTCAGCTGCTCAGCCGCTTCTTCCTTCTTATCCCAGCTATGCCACAGGATGGATGAGCATGACTCCGGAGAGATCACGGAGTACCAGGTATTTTCACACATCAGCACGCGGTCGCCAATGCCAATACCCAGTGCGCCTCCCGAAGCGCCTTCACCTATGATCAAACAGATCACCGGCACTTTGAGGATCATCATCTCATAGATGTTACGGGCGATGGCTTCCGCCTGTCCGCGCTCCTCAGCCTCAAGTCCGGGGAAGGCACCGGGCGTGTCAATCAGCGTGACGATAGGGATGTCAAATTTTTCGGCAAGCCTCATCAGCCGCAAAGCTTTGCGGTAACCCTCCGGGTTTGCCATTCCGAAATTCCGGTACTGCCGCTCCTTGGTGTTGTAGCCCTTCTGCTGACCTACAAACATCACACTCTGGTCATCCATCATGCCCAGCCCCCCAATCATGGCCTTGTCATCCCGCACATTTCTGTCGCCGTGCATCTCAATGAACTTGCTGCAAATCTGGTTGATATAGTAGAGCGAATACGGGCGGTTGGGATGACGCGACAACTGCACACGCTGCCATCCGGTGAGGTTGCTGAAGAGGTGAACGCGTGTCTCAGAAATTTTATTCTCGATCTCCTGAATGGCTGAGTTCATATTAACCTTCCCGCTTTCGCTGATCTTTTTCAGCTTCTCCAGTTGCTCATTCAGGTCTTCAATCGGCTTTTCAAAATCAAGATATTGCATGAAATGGTTTTGTCGGGGGAACAAAAATATCAAAATGGTGAGGAACAGGTTGAATGGATTGCCAGTAAAATCCAAAAACCCCTGCAATCATTGGCTGCAGGGGTATCCATGAAGATTGCTACATGATTTTTGATTCTGACATGTTATAATCAACTCATGGATGAGCTCAACATCAGCACTGATCGCGAGGGATCCATATTCATTGATTTACACAGGGTCACAATAAGGTTCATCATAAAATCCATTTCTTACAAAAGTTTAAATTACACACAACGGATTGTGAGGAATTGCATTGCATGAAATATTTTTCTTGCTTCTTAAAAAATAATTTTATCGAATAATGATAACCGAAAGAATTTGAGAATGAGGAAAATTTTAATGGAGTTCAATCATTTCTCAGCGTAGTCCATATCTTTCTTCAGAAAAAAGATTCTCCAGGTTTATTGTATTCGCCGGTAAAATTGCCTCATGAAAATTTTTTTCGCTTTGATTACTTTGTTACCGGGAAATAAGAAAGTGTATTCACACATAACTCAAGCCCCGGACCGACATCTATTGAATTTATGAATGCTGTTGAAATAAAAAACCTTTCAAAGAGATTTGGAAAAATTACCGCCCTTAATAATATAAATCTCGATGTTGCTGCAGGAACCATTTATGGATTGGTGGGACCGAAT
>JBDSEA010000100.1:0-8760 GCA_039920305.1 Chitinophagales bacterium | reverse complement strand
TGTTGCAAAAAGATTAATATTCTCACCCTGACAAACCGAAACTGCTGTAGAAGGTAAAATCTTAACCGGCGTTAAATTGCCGGGAGCATTATAGCGTACAATATGAACAATAGAATAGGGTTTTAATACAATAGCAGTGCCTGTATAGACTGCATAAGGTGAAATAGTTAAGTTTTTGGGTGATGCTGCTCCACATGAAACCACCTCATATGCTTCTCCAATTCCGGTTTGGTTTGTAACGTAAACCCAGGGTTTTCCATCCGGTTGATATATCGTTTCATATGCTATATTATTAATGGGACTCGAAAAAAGAATTCCGGGATTTAAGCTTTGTGCTTCTGATCCGAGATTCAGAATGACTGCTTCATAATAAGTATTATTACCGCCATCTTCTTTTATAAATCTCCAGCCGTAAAGCTTACAGCTTCCGTTGCTAAAAATGTATGAGGGATACTTTTCAATAAAATTGATTTGCTCGGCCTGCTTACTTCCCCGAATCGCCTCTGCAACCATGGACAGCGTTAGCCCCTGTGCACTTAGTTTTTCCTTACCGGTAGTGAGTCCCATTAGAGTGGCGCATTTCTCTGCCCAAATAAAACCATCGGTGCCACTGTAAATAGAGGGACGCCCCGTATTTCCAAATAAATGATGACAAGATATTTTATCAACCGCTTTTAACTCAAGGAATGATAAAGCTTCCAGACTCACAAACAGGCCATGCGCCCATGTTCCACGTACATATTTATCCTGTTCATCAGTTAGATTGAATTCTGAAATCCAGGCTTTAATACCAGGAGGAACAGCCTTCATCTCATTATTCTTCATCGCATCCACCGTTTTAATGGCCGTTTGAAAGAGCAAATCCGCATTAGCATTAGTTTGAGCGGGAAGACCAGTACTTATGTCAGCCGTTACTCCTGATTCTGGATAGATATGAAAAATTAATGCGTCGCCCTTTTTCAAATCTAACTGTCCTGGGCCACTGCCCACATACGGTAAACCCAGTTCACTATTCCAGGTGTTGAAATGACAATCAAGGATAAGAGATTTATCCTTAACACTTGTAGGTGCTGCAACTACGCCAACCTTAATCACCTCATTTTCACCGGGTATCAAATTAGGATCGTGAAGCTTTAAAAGATATTCATTTGCTGCTGTGAGATAATCTTCGGGCTCTGGAAATATGCATTTGGTAACAGGATCTGCCTTATTATAAATCTCATTTCCGAGTTCCACATAAACAGTGTCGGCCACTGTTAATTTCTTCATTAATCTATACGCACTTCGCACCTGCTCCAATTGAAATTCCTCATTTGAAGTAATTAGGTTAAGGGGTATCATGAAAGAAGTTCCTGAAAAATTCCAGGCGCCTTTCAAAGTTGATAGATCATTCCATTCATAATTCGTTCCATTAAGAGGAGGGTCTTCATTCTCAATGAAGTTGACACAATCGCTTGCAATGTAATTGGGAGAAACATTATTTGGAAGGGTACTCGTTATCATCACTTCATCATCAAGAAACCACCCCAAATCCCAGTCCCATGATTTTGCTTTTCCTCCTGCCGGAAAACGGAGATAAGTAGCATGAAGTTGAGGCATTGCTTTACGAAGATCGTCATTACGAAAAGTAACCCATGCACCGTTTTCATCCTTGGCAAATACATTGTTTGCGTTGTAGCCCATAAACACAGGTGGAATAGTTCTTAAAGAACCTACAACAAGACCCGGATCATTTTGAGATAGTACATTTTGAGACTGAAAAAAACTAAACGCTACAAACAAAAAGAGGAAATATTTTTTCATGATGGAGATATTTAAGATTTAAAGTTAAAAGAAATTTCCGCCTTTTTTTTTGATTCTTTTCCGTGGTGGATCCCGTGACCACCAACTTTTTGAATCACGACCACTATGCCGCGTTCTTCAGCATGGTATCTTAAGTTGTTGGTCGGGGGACCAACAACGGCTAAAAAGCCATAGAATCTACCTCACAAATTCACTCTCAAATTCCTTTAGTTTTGCTTCGTGACCCAGGATGATTTCAAGCTGATATTTTCCTCACTCCCCGATGAAGCAGGCGTTTACCGCTTCCTTGATGAAACCGAGGCGATGCTGTATGTCGGTAAAGCAAAGAGCCTGAAGAAGCGGCGTGCCTCCTATTTCTCAAAGAACAACCAGCAGTACCGCACCCAGGTGATGGTGCGCAACGCCCACCGTATTGAATTTACCGTGGTACAGTCAGAGCAGGATGCCTTACTCCTGGAAAACCAGCTGATCAAAAGACTTCAGCCGAAATATAACGTCAACCTGAAGGATGATAAAACCTATCCATGGATCTGCATCAAGAGTGAGCCCTTCCCGAGGATCTTCCTTACGAGGAAACCGGAGAAGGACGGATCGGAATATTTTGGACCCTATACTTCAGTGAAGCGTGTGCGTGAGATTCTTGACTTTATTAAGAAGATGTACCCCCTCCGGACCTGCAGCCTTAATCTGACTGATAAAAATATTGCTGCGCACAAATTCAAGGTGTGCCTCGAGTTTCACCTTGGAAATTGCAAGGGACCGTGTGAGGCTAAACAAAGCAAGGCGGAATATGATTACAATATTGCACAGATACGTCATATTCTCAAGGGCAGCGTGGGTGAGGTAATGCAACTGATGAAACACGAAATGAATACTCTTGCAGCCTCATACAAATTTGAAGATGCAGCATGGCTGAAAAAGAAGCTTGAATATCTTGATGATTATCAGAGTAAATCACTGGTGGTACACCCAACCATTACCAATGTTGATGTTTTCTCTTTTAAGGAAGATGAAAAGTATGCCTATGTGAATTGCATGCGCATCATGAATGGGATAGCAGTGCAAACCAAAACAGTGGAGGTTGTAAAGAAGATCGAGGAAGAAAAAAGCGAGCTGCTCCTGTTCGTGATCAATGAATTGCGGCTTGAGCTGCAAAGCGGGTCATCCGAGATCATTGTTCCGTTTCCTATAGAATATCCTGATGAAAATATTACAGTGACCGTTCCGCAGCGGGGTGACAAAAGAAAGCTGCTCGAGCTTTCAGAAAAGAACCTGCATTATTATCTGCTGGCGAAAGAGGCCGCTTCAGGTAAAAGAACATCAAAAGAAGAACGCATCCTCTTTCAGCTTCAAAAAGATTTTCACCTGGTGGAGTTACCTGTACACATCGAGTGCTTTGACAACTCAAACTTTCAGGGTGACTACCCTGTGGCTTCCCTGGTGGTGTTCAAAGATTCCAAGCCATCGAAAAAAGACTACCGACACTTCAATATAAAAACTGTGGAGGGCCCTGATGATTTTGCTTCTATGGAGGAAATTGTTTACAGGCGGTACAGAAGGCTGCTGGGGGAGGAATTACCGCTTCCACAGCTTATAATTATTGACGGCGGCAAGGGGCAATTGAGCGCTGCCATGAATAGTCTTGAGAAATTAGGATTGACGGGTAAGGTTGCCATTGCCGGTATCGCGAAAAAGCTTGAAGAGATTTATTTTCCCCATGATTCACTGCCGCTGTACATTGATAAAAAATCGGCTTCACTCCGCCTCATCCAGCACATCCGTGATGAAGCGCATCGCTTTGCCATATCTTTTCACCGCAGAAAGAGAAACAAGGCTACACTGCATACTGAGCTGATAGATGTTAAGGGCATTTCATCGAAAACAGCAGAGAAGCTGCTCAGCCACTTTCGATCAGTAGAAAAAATCAGGAATGCGACCCGGGAAGAAATATCAGTTTTGATCGGAAAATCGAAAACCCGGCTGCTCATGGAGTATTTTGCAGCTGCCGGAAAAGAAGATTCAATTGTGAGCTTGGATTCCGTTGATCATGTAACTCTGCAGTCTGTACAAGGAACCAATATTGAAATTTCTGATCAGCCGCATTGATGCAATTTTTCGAAAATAAAAAAGCCCCGCTATCACGAGGCTTTCACAAAAATTCTTACACTGAATTATTCAGAATGACCAGAGGTCGTGCTCATATGTAAAGATGTCATCCTTCACACGGTCGCTTTCGCGAAGGGCATCTATGCCGGTGGCATATTCCTGTATCCGCCGGTCAAAGACATTCGATTCTTTTATGATGGTACTGCTGAACATTCTCATCTCAAGAATATCCTCAAAGCTCCATCGCTGCGCATCGTTCTTTGGGTTAAAAACCTCTGCCCTCGCAAGCAGATTTCGTACCCCCGGGTAATAAACCCAGAAAAGCGGGTATTCAATCTTTGCCTCCTCATCGAAATACAAGGGCGCAATACCCATAATGCGAACCTGCATCTGTGAAGTTTTTTTGTTGAAGAACCAGTCTTCCTTCACACGCCAGTGCAACACATTATTAGGATTGAAAGGATGCTCTATCACGGTGTCACGGGTCGGATTACCATCTAAATCCAGCATCATGATCGTATCGAATCCTGCACCCCGCTTTTGTACATCCGCAGCAAGCAGGGGCCGCTTAAAGTTTTCATCATCATACATGGTTACTTCATTTGAAAGTGCAGCGTCGCGAAGGGTGGTAATGAACGGACTAAGATTTTTCCAGTCCAGCCCCTCATAGCGGAAAGGCAAATTCATTTTTTCCTTCACATCAATTACACGCCATACACGCCTGTGCCAGTACACATCACTCTCACTCACGTAATCGTAAGGTAGGGCAATGTTTTCCCTTACTCTCTGTTCGTCATAAAAGAGATCACGCGGCTCTGTTTCAGTAGTTTGAGCGCTGACATATCCTGTTAAAAAAACCATCAGGACAGCAAGGGATTTAAATAATTTGATCTTCATATTGAATTTGCTTTAGAAAAAGTTACTTGATCTGAAGCGGAATTGAATTAATAGGGCGAACCGTTCCGTCGGGTCCCTTTGCTTTAATTTTTCTGAAAATTATCTGATCACCCGGCTTTGCATTCTGGATAAACCCTGCAACATTTCCACCCCACCGGGCACCGCTGTTCTGCTCAATCTTGGGATCCTGCCTTCTCGGAATGTAAATACATTCAAACGAGGTTACATCAAATTTAACCCCCTGGAAATAAAAATCTTTCAGAACCGCGCCAATTCCCGGCGATACTTTCAGGGTGGTAACGGGAATATCTCCCTCGGTAATGCCATTGATTTGTGCTATCGGATCAGGAATTCTTTTTATCACATATTCCTGGATACCAATATTACGGGTACCCTGATCCATGGAAACTGCCACATTGATATTTACTTTTTTCCCTACAAGAGAAGAAGGCATGTTTGCCTCGTATTTACCTGCGCCCTTTTTGGTAAATGAACCATCAGAAACTGACGCGTTTACTTTTTCAGCAGGAAATCCAGGAACTGAGACTGAAAAGGGATTGGGAATTCCAGCATAAATGATGTTAAGATTATCAGATGCGATTACGGCAGCACCTTTTGCTGTTTGATATTCCGCTTCGAATGGATAATACCGTGGCTTGCCATCAGGACCCTGCACTTCTACGGCGCCGGCATAATGCTGCAATCCTTCACCACTTGCAGCCACTTCATAATGTCCCATTCCATTTGATACCCCGACCTCTCTTCCTCCACCACCAATAGGATTCTCGGTAAGTTCCAGGAAATTGCCATCCGCATCTTTTTTTGCGATGGCTGGATTTAAAGAGCCAACATAAATCTTGGGATTTACTGTGGAGCTATAGGCAGCAACAAAAATGTCCGCTTTGTACTGCTGACCTGCCATTACATAATTGGTGGCTGCAATTACTTTTGCCTGTATGCGGTCAACCACCACTGTTTTTGCATTGATCTGCCTGAGCAAATATTCAGCAATAAGATCTTCTGAATTACGAATATCATTCTGAAATTTATTGAGCAGCGTAATAGCTGCAATGGTGGGCACCATTTCAAAATTCATCTCCGACCATGTCTTTTTTACCCCATCCACTTTTTCTACAGGATCATCGGCCCTCAGAGGAATTTGTGCCTCGAGCATTTTTTTCTCATTGGGATCATCCACAAGGGCTAAAAGATCGCTCCTCAGCTTGTTAATAGAAGTTTTCAGTTTATCTCCTTCTTTTTTATTGATCATGAGATTGGTTGAAACTTCAAGGTTACGATCATCCTCCAGTTCTCCCTTCTTCATCAGTTCTGAAAGAGGGGCGCTCTTTAAATCCATTTTTGCCTCGGTAACATTATCCTTCATCCCACCGGATGTTTCAATCATGGTTCGCTTAAGGCCTTCGATACTGTCATAAACCTGATCAGAATACTTTTTGACTAACTGGGCTTTATCATAAAACGGCTTTGTACGCGTCTGGTCATTTTTCAATTGTTCTTCAAAGGCTGAGAAAGTCTGATTATTCTTTTGCTGAACTGCCGCTGATGACACGTCGAGCCCGCTGTTTACAACATGGAAAGCGTGCAGAATTTCTGCAGATACATTCAAAGCCAGCAAGGCAGTTAAAACAAGATACATGAGGTTGATCATGATCTGCCGTGGCTGTTTGGGAATTGACATGCTTTATTTAATTATTTTTTTTTGATTAAGATTCAACAATCGTAATTATTAGGATGTGCGCCCGGTCATAGTCATTGCAGAAAGCATATTCCCGTAAACATTGTTTAATGATGACAGGTTTTTTGCAAGATCTGCAATTTCAACACGGTACTTCTTTGTATCGTCAATTGATTCCGTCAGGTTATCCATTGCCTGAGTGAGGGAGCCATAAAATTTATTCATGGTTTTCAAATGGCTGTTCGTATCCTGCAATTCCAATTCATATATTGCATTAAGCTGGGCCAGATTTTTTGATACAAGCTGAACCTGCTCATGGTAATTCTTGGTATCGTCAGTAGCATTGGCAAGCAGCTTGGCAGCCTCAGTTGCATTGGTATAGGCAACCTTCATTTCACCAAGGGATGCTGCCGCCTGGCGGGCTTTATCAGAATAATCATTGGTAGCATTTTGTGCATCCGAAAGATCACGCAGCTGTGCGATGCTATCCCCAAGACGCTTGAGATTATCTCCAAGTCTTTTTATTAATTCAGGTTCAACATGCTCTTGTAATGATTGGTCCAGCTGATGTGTGATAGAACCATGTGAATGCGTTTCTTTAATCATCTTCAATTCTTCTGCATCAGGGAATTGATCAAGCTCGGGGTATAGCTTTTCCCAGTAATAATCTTTTTGAGGGGGAAGAATTCCCAGCAATGCAAAAATGAATGCTTCAGTACACATACCTACTACAAGCATTTCACTCGCAAACTGCCAATGCTGCAATTTAAAAAGCGCACCAAGCAATACGATAGATGCACCTACTCCAATAATCAGGTTTTTGATCTGTTTCCCTCTTTCGGATTCAAAAAAATGAACGATTTTTTTCATTGTGAGATAGAACGTTGTTTTTGGTTATTAAGGATTATAATTTGAAATAAGATGTCATTAACGATCATCAATAGATCTTCCAAGGAATGTGATTACATCACGGAAGCCAACATAACTGCGGGCAGAATCCTGATATTCGAACTGCCTCGTTCCGGTCTGGCAGAAGTATGCTACATCTTTCCATGATCCGCCCCGGATTACTTTTCGCTTCATCGTGATAGGATCATTTGCCTGCGCATCATACCTTATATCCGGATTTAAATCGTGTTCGAATCCGTAGCTATTTTCATAATATGCCGAAGAAGTCCATTCCGATACATTGCCGGCCATACAATAAAGGCCGTAATCATTGGGAAAGTATGCGTCACCTTTTACTGTGTACATACCTCCGTCATCAGGATAATCACCGCGGCCAGGTTTAAAGTTGGCAAGAATACATCCCTTCTTATTTCTCATATAAGGACCACCCCATGGGTAAGGTGCGATCTCTCTTCCGCCCCGTGCGGCGTATTCCCATTCTGCTTCTGTAGGAAGTCGGAATTCATCCTCGCTTGCAATACCATTATACACCCTCCAGTCATTATATAAACGTGTTCTCCATTTACTAAAAGCCATTGCCTGTGTCCAGGTGAGTCCTACCACCGGGTAGTTATCGAATGACGGATGCCAAAAATAGTTTCTGCAGAAAGGCTCATTATAAGAATAAAGGAAATCATGAACCCAGCATAAAGTATCAGGATAAACATTTACAACTTCCTCCTTGATAACAGTGGTACGGTCAAAATCGGGATTCAGGCGGTTGACATCACGGGCCGCTTCCTTAAAGTCAGTCCAGTAATAAACATAATTCAGCTGCCGCGGATCAATTTCCTTTCTGCCCAGTATCCGCTGGTCTTCCGGGTAATACATCGTTTCTAATTGCTGCTGTACTTCCGGATCATACCAGTCAATGGGCTCATCCCAGTTCACCAGGGGCTCGCCTGATTCAACTTTTTCACTCATCCAGTCACCGCCCAGTATGGTATGTGCAATGGAATCGCGTGTCCATTCCACAAACTGACGGTATTCATTATTGGAAATTTCAGTTTCATCAATAAAAAACCCCTGTACAGAGATGGATTTGGTGCGTTGAACAAACGAATTATTAATGTCCTGATCGCTTTGTCCGATGTGCAGGGTCCCGCTTTTTACGTAAACCATACCGTAGGGGACAGTGATTGACCAACCGGGACGATCAAGGGCACCTAACAACTGTCCGTCATATCCGCCTTTGCAGCTTGCCAGAAAAAGCAGAACTGCAAGCAAGACATAAATACGTTGTTTATCCATACTGATTTCTTGTTTAATCAAATGAGAATTTGTAAAAGTAGGGAAATTATCCATTATTC
>JBDSEA010000099.1:0-7164 GCA_039920305.1 Chitinophagales bacterium | reverse complement strand
CGATAGGCATCATCACTCAGCGAACCATCTTGATTATTACTGGCCGTAGGAGGTTGTTGTTCCTTGCCCGACTTATCGTCTCCTTCTTTAGTAGGATCATTATTTTTCTCCTTAGAGTAATCGTTATAGCTTTCCTTTTTCTGAGGCTGTTCTGTAGGTGGATTATTCTTTTCCGGATTCTCCGAATTGGATTGTAAATTCTCATTTTGTTTATTCATAACGTAGAATTTAATTAACTTTTAGCTGGATGGGGTGACAGGAACAAGACGGATTAACTCTTCCCGCAAAATGGAACTAAGCCAAGGATAAAGCTTTTCAGCGGATCGGGGAAGTCGTTGTCTATTGATCCATGTACGTATTAATACATGCAATAATAGTTCCTCGGCCTTCCCCTCATGGATCTGAGGATATAAGCTGCGAATGAGTTGAAGAAACTGAGAGGAGTATTTATCATATAATCCTTTAATGCCCAGCCGGTTTCCCTTTTTAACAAGTTCCAGAATTGTTGCGTCGGTCACTTTTTATTGATTTATGCGTATCTCTTCATGTATTCACCAATCGTGCCGAAGCGTTGATATAATCAGCAAAGACAAAATTTAGCTTTTTCGTAGTAAATCCCTCAGAAATTACCTTCGGGCAGCTTGTACTGTTCCTTCATGCGCTGGTATTCTTTGTAATATTTTCGGTTGCTTTTTATTCCTGCACTGCTCAATATGCCGCTGAGCAGAATACTATTCCAGTAAGAAAAAATAAATTTCTCCTGGTTCCTTACAAAGAAAATAGAAGATCGCTTTTGATTATTAGTCTTAATCACAAACCTGTTTGCAATAAAATTTACAAACGACAGCGCGAGGCGCTTGTTCAGCGTGTCTTCCTTATTCAGAAGACTAATTTTTAAGTCGTGATAATAAAACTGCATTTGCCCTATGGCTGCATACTTATTTCCACTAATGCGGGCAACGATGGTATCACACCACCCGCTGTTGATATCAATGGCGGCAAGCGGGTTGGTGATTTTACTGAAATCAGTGAGCGGTGTTGCTGAAGCCTTAACTACGAGGGTAAAAGAGGATAAGCTATCACTATATGCTTCCTGATAGGAAAACTTAGGAATTTTTGTATCGAGAAATTGCGCTTTACCTACAATAAAAAGAGTGTCTGGAATATTTTTGCGATCATTTCTTAGATTTCTGATAAGCGCATTTATATGGTTCACGGGAACAAGACCCTCGCGGTTGGTGAGGCTGGAGCGCTCATGATAATTCACAGTGCTGTTTTTAATAACCACCGAATCGATATTAAATGAGCTATGTGAGAAATAGATCAGTTGCGTCGGCATAAGCTTCACTTCACCATGTATAAAGGGTATTGTCTTATCGCGTGTTACCTCGGCTGTGCTGCCAGTGAGGTAAATTTTTCTCACCCTGAATGTGGAATCGCTTTTCAGCCGGTCAAGATCAAATCCGGAAAGTGCAAGTGAATCACCGTTTAACTTTATGTAGTCAGTTTGATAAGCAGTCTCTTCAAAAAAATCATTGACACTGTCTTTTGGCTGAAATGAAATTGACTTCATGGCCACTGTTCCTGTTTGGCTGTTCCAGGATGCATTGTTACAACTAAAGTAGTGGGATGCACTATTGAAAACAATATGGGACCTCTTGATATTTGTTTTTTGCAGCAGCTTATTCCATTCAGTAACCTGCACAGAACTTAAAGAAATGGGATCAACTGAACCATTAATTTCTGATAGCCTGAGAACAGAAGAATCATTTCGAATGTAGGAGAGGCCCGCATTATCCCATTGACCACTGAGCAGACCTTTCATTGTCATGCGCCCGGCTTCATTTAAAACCTCACCGTTCTTAACCTGGAATAGTAAGTTGGGAGCAACAACTTTGACATTTCTATTTTGTACAGCCACCTCCGATGATTTCACATCAATACTTTGAAACGCGGATGATTCCGCATTAAGAGAAAAATTAAGGATCGTTATATCTGATATAGAAGTTGCCGTTACAGTATCATCCGGCTTTTCAAAAGTGTAATTCACTTTTGCATGGTTAATCCTTAAATAATCAGTGGCTATTGCTAACGGAATTTTAACAGAATGACCGGAAGAAGAATGCGGTGATTGAGTTATGCCTATTACAGGGTTGTCTACGTTCACTGTTTGAAACTGAATATTTGAAAAGTCAGTATTGGAAACTGCAGAGGTAACCTCAACCTCCGGAAAAGTTAATGAGCAATGCACTGTTTGGTTTTTTATTCCGGCAATTACTCCTGATAGTGAAGTCTTGCCCGGAGCATTCAGGGTGATCTGGTCAGCAGTGAGCGTGAGCTGCGAAGTCTTAAAGCTCGTTTTCCTGAACATTCCGGAAAGACCTTCCCAAAAAAAATGCTGATCAGTGGTGGAAAGAGCTGTTACTAAAATCTGTTCACCCTCACCATGAAGCTGTGCATCATTTAATTCCAGGTTCATGCTTAGCTTTTCAGCATTTAGTTTTCTGATATTAACAACCGGAAGCGTGGCTGGATTCTTTACATCGTGCCCTGTATTCTGAAAGGTGGAAACAGATAGTTCACCGGCGTAGATTGAATCTGCTATTATAGAACCATTGCTCTTGAGTTCTTCCCAGTTCAGCTTTTGCCAGTATACATCTTTACCCTTGATCAATATTTTATCGCTCGCCTGGAATTCGATTCTTCCAATGCCGTTATGCTGTTGTGATCCACGGTAGAGTAACTCATTCGCAGTGGCATCGATGGCATCTGAATGGATGCCGATCTGCGCAACATGTATAAATGGAGCAGAGTGCTTGATGTCAATCAGCGAGGCACTGTTTAGAAAATCATTCAATAAAATCGATGCATTAAAGTCTTTCATATCCGCCGTGAATCCATTGTCTGAAAGGGATTCATAATTCACAATTCCGTTTGAAATATTGAGAAGATTTACGCGAAGCAACAGGCTCAGCCCGTGTAAGGCATTATAAAACCCTGCAAGATTTTCATCGCCATGCTCATCGCTTTTTTTATCGCGGTTTGTTTTAATAATTACAATCGGTGATTTCATTTCCGCTACGTCTGCACCAAGTTTTTTTTCTAGCAGATCCTCGAGGTTAAGCTGGTGAAGTGACAATACAGGTATCATTACTGAGAATGATTCAAGGTGATGGTTTTTGTTAGTAGGGCTAAAGAATGCATTCTTAAAATGAATCTCATTGTTATACAGGTCAAATTCTTCCACCTTTAACTGGAACAGGCTGTCAGGCGTAAAGAATACAAGCTCCTTGAGCTGCATATTAATATTGCCCGTGGTAAGGAACGGTGACTCGTCCGGCCTGATCGACAAGTCATCAATCTTCAGATCATTCTTGAGTGAGGTGTAATTCGAAGTTCTGCCATCATGCGTGCTTACAATAGATAGCTGTCCGCTATCAATATCTATATGCTGGATGTGAAGGTTGATGAAGAAATTTTTCAATGATTCCCGGAGGTCAATTGCTGAATCACGCGCCTGGTCGCCGTTTATATGGATTGCAAGAACCGGATGCTGACAGGTAAGTGTGTCGATGATCAGCTCATTGTTTTTATAAATTGCAAACAGCGAATCTGATCTGAATGAAACTTTATCAATGCTCAGCGCTACATCACTTTTTTTATCGGTTCCATAGGAAATAAAAGTGCATGAATCAAGCTCAAAATATTGATCCTTCCCGGAGAAATGAATGCGGTTAAACCTGATCTCATGATTGCCATCATTTATTTTCCACTCCTGGTGCGGAATCAACAGGTCGATATCATCAGCAGACATAAAGCTGTTTCTTTTGCCTGCCGCACGCCCAAAATTCCTGATTGAAAAATTAATATTGAGAATTGAAAATGGAACAGAAGCATGATAAGGGTGAAGGATGAAGGAACCATTTTCAAGATGAAATGACCGGACATTGAGGAGCTGTACCACTTGCTGCAGCCCTTTAAAAAAATTTGCTGTTTGAATGCTGATCCCGTTGATTTCTGAATTGGAATTTACAAAGGTTTCAAAGACTGGTGCAACAAGAGAAACGGTATCAATGAATAATTTATCATCTGAGAAAAGAAAACTCCAAGACCTAAGCTGAAGATAAAGTGCAGGCAGCCTGATAATAGATCTTGTATCGGCAAAATTGCGCTCCTGCTGTTCGATGGAGGCGTTTTTTAATTGCAGCCTGCATTTGAAAGGAGACAGAATCACCTGCCTGGCATTAAGATGATATTGACCCTGCGATTGTGTTTCAACCATGTCTTTCAGCAGCCGTGTGGCCTTATACTGAAATAAAAGGTAACAGGCTGCCAGCACAAATGCCGCAATAGCTGCAATCAAAATTGATGTTTTTATATGACGGTGAACCGGTGGCATATCAGCCTTCTAATACTTCTTTTTAAGAAATTACCTCGCTTACAAATGTAGTTTCTAAAATACCGGTCTCCGAACTTGTAGTTGAAAGATGCAGGTGTGGATTCATTTAATCCGATGTAACAATGCCGGTAAATTAAGAGTTGGGTTCAGGATTGAATTGTAAGTTTTCGCCCGTCATTTTCTTCCACCAGTTTTGCAATGTATGCACAAACCTAAAGAGTTGTTTGATCTGCTCTTAAGTTTCTGTTGCCTTGATCTTAATGTAATATCCTCCGGCGGGATTTGGGTGAAAATCACGGGCGGTGTACGGTCAGATAGGCAGAGTATGTAGATAACGACCGGTAGAGAGAAATAGATTCATCATAAGCTAAGAGAAGTACGAATTTCGGTCGGTGAGGACAAGCTGACCGAGAACTATTTTTTACTTTAATTAAAAGAAAGCGAGTGAGCAATTTTAATTTAGGAAATGAAATGGAGTTTTATTTTTTAGGCAGCAGCTTTTTTTCGCTGCTTATGCTGATGAATTTTGCCGAGGTTATGACAAAGGCAGTGGAGTAAATGCTCACCACCTTTTTGAGTAGTTACCCGCATGTGAGAGCCCTTTTGCCGGGTAACAGTATATCCGAGTTCACAAAGTGCCTTTACCAGTTTACCCCCCGTCACATCTCTTGGAAGTTTCACTGCGAAAGAATCTCGTCGCTTACAAAATGTAATCGAATAATCGAAGGTATTTCCATAGTTTCATCAAAGTAGCAATCTACTGCTTCGCGAATGTTTTTACGCAATTCATCTATCGGCAGGTGTCCTCACCTGCCGAAATTTTCACGGTTCGCGGTTGTTAGGAAACGATTGAGGAATTAGGTTGCGGTCGGTGAGACACCCCCCGATAGATGAATGCAGTTAAGCACCCACTAAGCTACGGGCCGTAACACAACTGCAGAGGAAGCTAATCAAGAGTTTCTAAGTTCTTTTTTCCAAATGGAATTATTATGCCCGCATAAAATGCGTAGGATAGTGAGTTGAACTTAATTGGCGAATAATGAAGTTCGGTGAGAAACTCTGCTGTGTTCACAATGCAAATGGAATTTTCTGACTGCACGAAGAATCGCACATTGTTAAACGCTGGTCCACTGAAAAAAAGTGATAGGTCAAATCCTGTTTCATTATTCTTGAAGTAATCGTTTGCATTACCAGTTTTCACATAGTTGTAACTTGTATCCCCTCCTGGGTAAGAACAGCTAAAGAAACCATTCACATTCTTGGATGAATTGACTACAGTGCTAAAGTAAATTCCAGGTGAAAATCTTATGTCATAATCACCGATTGTAAAAATGAAATTGTGAGCTGCTGATAAAGACAATTGATCAAAGTTAAACTCTCCTGTTTCTGTGCTTCCGCAACCCAAACCTCCGAAAACCATTTTCATCAAATTCATTTCCTTAATTGAAAACTTTCCTTCGAAAGTCCAATGTTGTTTCTTAGTTAGAAAAGCAATTCCTGAACTGAAGGAAAAATTCGAAGAGAATCCAAATGAAGCTTGGTTTTTCTGAAGCAGGTCAACTGTCACAATTCCTGCTTTGATACTCAATGCTTGTGAAGATGTGTAAGTAATATCTCCAATAATAAGGCAGATTGAAAAGGGAAGAATAATCAGGGATTTTAAGATAGGTGACATGTTGATTACCCTTGGTAACTTTTTCAAACCTACATTTTCTTGGAGATCATTGAAAGTTTCCGCGAGTTCAATTCAACTGACACCCGCGCGCGAATGCAGTTAAGCATTTTTTTTGTGGAGCCTTCGCGTGAGTAGAGTGTCACCATACAGCAAACAAAAATAGAGTAGAATATCCGCGCTTTTTCTAACCCTTGCTTTCGAATCTCTTCACCATTCATCTATCAGCAGGTGTCCTCACCCAACCAAAATCCACCACTCCAAGACTTCCTCTTTTATCCACATCACCCTCCTCACAAATTCCTCCCCAATCCTCAATAAATCCACTCTCCCGGTCGTATCTTTGAAGCCTTCTCAAACGAAGTACTAACGACTCACTACTAAGGACTAAATCATGGCTGACGGACAAAGAATTATCCCTGTAAATATTGAAGAAGAAATGAAGACCGCCTACATTGATTATTCAATGTCGGTGATTGTGTCACGCGCCATTCCTGATGCGCGGGATGGGTTGAAGCCTGTACACCGCCGCATTCTTCATGGCATGAATGAGCTGGGCGTGCAGTTCAACAAGGCTTACAAGAAATCGGCGAGGATCGTAGGAGAGGTGCTGGGTAAATATCATCCTCATGGTGATTCATCAGTCTATGATGCACTCATCAGGATGGCGCAGCCGTGGAGCATGCGTTATCCCCTGGTTGATGGTCAAGGAAACTTCGGAAGCATTGACGATGATCCCCCTGCAGCGATGCGGTACACCGAGGCACGCATGACCCGGATGGCTGATGCTGTAATGAGCGACATTGATAAGGATACAGTGGACTTTCAGCTTAACTTTGATGATACCCTGAAAGAACCTACCGTCATGCCAAGCCGGATTCCCAACCTCCTGGTAAACGGAAGCAATGGAATTGCGGTAGGAATGGCTACTACCATCCTTCCTCACAACCTGACTGAAGTAATTAACGGCATCTGCGCATACATTGATAATAAGGATGTTACATCGGAAGACCTCATGAAGTACATCACCGCTCCCGACTTTCCAACAGGGGGAACCATCTATGGATATGACGGTGTTAAAAGCGGGTTCTTA
>JBDSEA010000098.1:0-7027 GCA_039920305.1 Chitinophagales bacterium | reverse complement strand
TATTTGCCTGAGGTAGAACCCTGCAAGTCCTGAAATGCCCCCGGCAACTCCTGCGATCAGCAAAGTTGTGGCATAGAGAATAGCAGTGCCCGGAAGGGTTAGCAGGGCTGCGATTCTGCCTGTCATTAAATCTCCGCGACTGAGGTGAACATACATTTCCATCAGCAACCAAACTACCGCGCAACCAAAAAAACCTGCGAAGAAGACATACGAAGATTTTTTTCCAAAGAAAAATGAAATCACAAAGGCCGCAATCATCATGCTCCACCATGGAAGAATGAGCTGAAGCAAAAAACTAAGGAGCGCAATCAGAAAGAATAACAGCATGAATCAATGTTTCAAAATGGTGGTTGCAACGACGTGTACATTTTTTTCATCAGCGGAATGAAGAAATATCAGTTCATTTTGCTCACCCCTGCTCCAGCCATCTATCAGATTCTCATAAAATGGTGACCCGGGATTTCCTGACTGCCCGCCGGGATAAATTCCATATCCATGAGGCTCCTTACCCAGCTCCACAATCATTCTCCACGAAGGTCCGTGATCACCGGCTGTTGCATTCACAATGCCGCGGTCACCACCTGTGTTTACAAAGGTTTTGCTAAAGGCAGGAATCCGAAGCAGGTGATTGATGCGGGTACCCTTGGCTTTTGCCCAATACCATTTTGCGCGGTCATTACCCAATTCCCTGTTAAGAGAATCAAGTGATGAAACGAAGGTTTGATTTACCAGCCCACTCAGCGTTTCAATTTCCGGAGTATTTATATCATCAATCCATTTCCTGTTTGCATTTTGGGTAACGGTACGAATGGTTATATCCGTTTCAGGATACATCATTCCATTACCTCCGAATTCATCATCCCATATTGCAGCAGATAGCAATCTCCACCAGCGGCTGAAGATCGTTTGCTCTGAGCTCATGGGGTCTGCTTCATGATTCCATGAACGTAAATCATCAGCAATTTGCTTCTGCTCTACATTCAGCTTATCATGATCAAGAAGTGCAAGCATAGGGGGCAAAGCATTTTGAGCCAGCAAATTCATTACATCGAACTGAAGCAATCTCATGCTGTCAGAGGTAATGTGACTCATGGCATTAAGCCTCTCATTGATGCGATGGCTTCGTGTAAAAGTCTCAAACCGCCAGTTGAGGTAATAAGGATAGGATGAATCTGCCGGAGCCTGGTTGGCCGAGCTTACAAAGCCACGGGATGCATTTTGAATGTGCGGGTTATGCTCATGGGGAATCCATCCGCTCCAGTCATTCACGGGTTCTGTTCCATCCATCAAAAATTTACCCTGGTCCTTCCACTTGAGCGGATATTTTCCATTTGACCAGATTGCAATGTTGTTTTCATTGTCTGCATAGGCAAAATTCTGGGCAGGGCAACTGAAGTAGCTCAATGCTTTTACATACTCATCATAATTTTTTGCTCTGTTAAGAAGCAGGAAAGACTTCAATTCAAGTGAAGGATCATGCCCGAGCCACCGCATGGCATAGCCCACGGGAACAAATTCGTAAAATGGTTTCTTGCCTGTCATGGCTACCACCGGTCCTTGGTGAGTGAAGACAATGGTATCTGCCTCATCATTCCCACCCCGAACTTTGATTACTTCAATCCTTTTTGTAACAGGCTTCCATTCACCATTGTAATAATACTCGTTGCAATAAGCATCCTTAAATTTCACGCTATACCAGTCGAGCACATCTGCATCAACATTGGTTTCACTCCATGCAATACTTTCATTAAAGCCAATAATCACTGAAGGTGTACCCGGAAGGGAAACACCGCAGACATTGCAATCAGGACTAACCAGTTGAACCTGAAACCAAAGCGATGGAAGGCTTAAACCCAGGTGCGGATCACCACAGAGTATGGGGTATCCGGAAGCAGTTTTTGATCCGTTAACTGCCCAGTTGTTGCTACCATTTAAGCGATCGGGCTGATGATGAAAAGGTGCTGCAGCAGAATCAAAAATAAAATTACCCGCAGGTAAGGTTATTTGCAAGGGAGAAAAATCCCATGGTGTTCCTTTCGGAATAATGGGATCTTCAATGAAAGGATGTCCGTTAAATAATGAATCAACTGCCTCCTTCCCGTATTTGTTAAAAACATTGGTTACATAAAAATCATCACTCCGGCCAGCCAGATCATAGGACATGAATTTCAGCAGCAGGGCACACTTCAATGGTGTCCAGGGCTCCGGAGCATAATCCAGTAATTTATATTCCACCGGCAGATCGCGGGTGGCAAGTGAGCTGATCCATGCATTCACTCCTGCCGTATATGCTTCCGCTGCCTCCTTGCCTGAAGGGTCATTCAGCATTGCTTTCAGGGCATTCTCGGCCCCGTAAACCATTCCGAACCTCCGCTGCTGCCGATCATATTCCAATCCTTTTACACCTACGATTTCAGAAACCCTGCCTGCTGCCGCATAGGTTTGAAACTCCATCTGCCACAGGCGATACTTTGCTGTAATATATCCCTGGGTAAAATAAAGATCATGGTTGTTTGCAGCGAAAATGTGCGGCACCAGCTGATCATCCATCCTTACGATCACCTTGCCAGTTAAGCCGGGAAGACTCAGTTCAGCGGATGAAAAACTCTGCAGCTCATTGTTTTGCCAGAAGCCTGAAAAGGGAGAAAAGAATTTTCCAATGGGTGGCAGATCGCCGAGCCTGGAATTAAATAACCAGACTAATGCGATTACGATTATGAATGTGATGATAAACCGAAGCCATTTCATGACGAATACTGAAGCCAAGCTGATAGGTTTAACAGGCTGTTATTTTTTATATCGAAATGCTTTGAGCGACAGTCTTTTCTTCCTCTACCACCGGATCAATCTTTTTATGGGTGAATCGCTCAAGGTGCCTTAAAACCCACAGTGAAATAACGAGCCAGATCAGTCCTAAGCAATAGCCGGCCATCACATCACTTGCATAATGAACGCGCAAATAAATACGGCTGAAGCCAATTATTAATATGAGGAATATAAGCGCTGCAACCAGGAACCACTTTTGTTTATGATCTTTTACCCGTTCCCATACAATGTAAATCAGCAAGCCATAAAAGGTGGTGCTGGTTAACGCATGGCCGCTTGGGAAGCTGAGGCCCTCTGCTGCATGTAGCAGCGGGGTGAGCGGACGCGGTCTGTTAAAAATCTGTTTCAGTGTCACCATAACCACGAGGCTTGTTAATGATATCACTGGTATTTTGATGGAGTACCACCTATGCGGCTTAATGTATGCGAAATACGTAAACAACACAATGTTTGCCGGCAGCATGAAATTGGATGTTCCCATGAAAGTGAAAAATTGCATCACGCTGTTGTTGAGGTTGCTGACATGACGGTTCAGGTAATCAAAAATCATGTTGTCAAAAACATCCTTACCCTGGAGAAAGATGGTATCGGCAATTACCAGGAACAGAAAGAAGGATGAGAAAAACAACAGGAGTACAATAATCACCTCGGCGGATAAAAGCGCAATGGCAGCAGTGGTTTTTTTTATATGTGTATGAATTACCTTTATCATATTGTTAAGTTTCCCGGTTGGGACGAAATTATGAGCCAAATTTACCAAAACGATAAATTCAAATAATATATTCAACCCCCGCCCGGTAATTATTCTCTTACTGCATTCGTTTGAAAGTAATAATTTCGAAAGACTTAAATAATTAACTCATGAGAAATCTTTTCATCCTATCCATATTTGTTTTTGCTTGCCATTCGTCCTTTGGGCAGCACCAGGCAGATAAATGGTTCTTCGGAATGAATGCAGGGCTGGATTTTATTTCCGGAAGTCCGGTGGCAGTCAGCGGTGCAGTGCAAACTACCGAAGGATGCTCTGCTGTTTCAGATGAAGCCGGGAACCTGCTCTTATATACTGATGGCGTAACCGTATGGAACAATAATCATGAGGTGATGCCCAATGGAACTGGTTTGTTTGGCGGGGTTTCCACCACTCAATCAGCGCTGATTGTACCTGCACCGGGAAGCAGTGATGATTATTATTACATTTTCACCCTCGATGAATTTGGAGGACCCAACGGCTTAAGTTATTCTATTGTTAACATGACGCTTGATTCCGGATCAGGGGACGTGATAACGAAGAATGTTTTAGTTCAAAATGATGTAACCGAAAGAATTGCTGCATTAAAACAGCCCAATGGACTTGACTACTGGATAGTAGTTCACGAATGGGGCTCTGATGCTTTTTATACCTACTCACTTACCTCCGCAGGATTGCAGTCACCAGTGATTTCAAATACCGGGATCATTCATTCAACCGCCCAGATACAGAATACCTATGGTCAAATGAAATTTTCCACGTGTAATGATAAGCTTGCAGTTGCCGCAGGCTACCAGGATACCATACAGGTTTTTGATTTTGATCTCACCACCGGCATTGTTTCAAATCCCATAACCATTCCTGCAGCCGATCACGTTTACGGTCTCGAGTTTTCACCTGATGGAAGTGAGCTATATGTAACCTGTTATGATACATGGGGCACACTGCTGCAATACGATATCAATGGTAACAATCAGTACAACATCATCCTTTCAAAAATTGCACTGAGCGTAACTCCAGATTTATATGCCCTCCAGGTTGGACCTGACGGAAAAATTTATGTATGCAAATCCTGGAGCTCCACACTGGGGGTGATTAATTTTCCGGACGTACATGGCTATTCGTGTGATTTCAATGAGAGTGCTATAAATCTTGATCCCAATTATCAGGGAATTACTTCAGCATTAGGATTGCCGGAGTTTGCTCAGAATTTTTTTAAAACTGAGAATTCATGCCTTGCTACCATGGTGAATCCATTATCTTCATCAGGAAAATTTTTCCTCTCGCCCAATCCCGCAGCTGAAGCCTTCAACCTAAGCACCGGTGACTTTACTGCACCCCTTGCCATAACGGTTTGCGATGCTGAAGGAAGATTGATATTTGAAACAGAAAATTTTAATGGACAATCGTTTTCATTTGGTGAAGATTTAAAACCGGGAATATATTTCGTCACCATTAAAAATTTGAAAGAAATTCATTTCCTGAAGGCAATAAAAACATATTGAATTCAAGAAGGCAGGCATGACTTTTCCACAGAAGCAAGGTTTAAAGAATGGAACTTTTCCTGATGTAATCAAAATACTTTTATTACTTTTTCAGGATCAAAAAACCGCCAGCCTATGCTTCCTGATTACTTCAAGATCCTGGAGATTCCCCAGGATGCCAGCGAGATGGAAATAAAACTCGGTTACCGCAAAAAATCACGCGAATTGCATCCTTCAGAAAACAAATCCCCGGACGCCCTTGACAAATTTATTTTAGTCAATGAAGCCTACGAGATTCTTATTCACAAAAACACTCATGAAATTTATCTCGAGGATCTTAACACTAATGAAGATCCGCTTAAATCTGAAGTTTACTATTACTGGATCAATTCTGCACGCACAAGGGCCGCTAAGCATGCTGCCCTTCCCATGAAAGATTTTCTCAACACACCATTTTATCGGGAAACTCACATGTTTGGCAATTCAACCCTGATCTTTTTCCTGGTGGTGGGCCTTGTTATGCTTCTTGCACCGTTCGCTGTGATACTGCTTGCTGGGGAAGATAAGCTTGGAGTAATCGGAATTCTGGCGGTGCTTTTTATTGCCTGGCCTCTGGGCTTGTATTTTTTCGTTCAGGCATCTGTAGGATTCCAGTCTATGAAGAAATACATGACCTGAACGGTAAACCTGCATTAACAAAAGATGAATTTTCACTAACGAATAAGCTTTTTTCTCAATTCACATATTTATTTCAACTTTTTAATTGAAATTTATTCGATTTTTAAACCAAAAAATTATACCTCATGACTTACAAAACAGCTAAAATTTCATTAACGCTACTGATTTGTTTTGCAGCCTATCTTTCTTATGCCCAGACACCTGTCCGCTTTTATCAGCATGCGAAAGCTGGATACAAAAATCCTGTTTCGGGCGCTGTAATCGTTGCACCAAAATATGATGCCGGCAGTGAATTTCGTGATGGATACGCAATAGTAATGACAGGCAGAAAACGCGGCTACATCAATGAAAAAGGTGAAGTGGCTATCCCCCTTCAGTTTGATGATGCCTCTCAGTTTTTTGGTGGACTCGCCCGCGTTACTATGGACGGAAAAAATGGCTACATCAATTACAAGGGGGAATTTGCCATTCCGCCTGTTTACAGCTTTGCGGATGATTTTATTGATGGGCTCGCCCGAGTATCAAGCACCGGTAAATATGGATTCATCAACAGGCAGGGTACGGCTGTGATCCCGTTGATTTATGACGACGCAAGGAATTTCGCCGAAGGGCTGGCGGCAGTAAAAAAGGATGGGTGGGGTTTTATAGATGCCATTGGAAATACAAAAATACCATTACAGTACAGGGATGCTTTTTTCTTTCATGATGGAATTGCCCGCGTTTACGATGGCACTAAAAACTTTTACATTGATAAAAATAATAAGTGGGTAAAGGATGAGGAGAAGCATGAGGAAGAATGGGAAATGAAGAAGGGTGAAGATGAAAAATAGTGCTCAGTAATTTTTACCGCGATACGGCCTGGTAAAAAATTTAACCTTAAGCCGCCGGAAATCCTTCAGGCGGCTTTTTTTTGAAAAAAATTATTTGGTAGTTTCACTTGTTGAATTTTAGAATTATTTCCGGTTCATTTATAAACAATAAGCAAATATTAAATCACCGTGCCTGCATCATCATTTAATCATTGCATATGAAAAAAAATTTACTTACTGCTCTCCTTCCACTTTTTTTAGTTTTCCCGTTTCATTTTTCCAGCGCACAAAAGCAAGCATGGAAATGGTATTTCGGATACAAGGCTGCGATTGATTTCAGTACCGGCACTCCCGCACCTCTATTCAACAGCGCAATGAGTCAATGGGAAGGATGTGCATCCATTGCTGATGATAACGGCAATCTTCTTTTTTATTCTGATGGAATAAAGGTGTGGGATAGCACCCACACACAAATGCCAAAC
>JBDSEA010000097.1:0-9110 GCA_039920305.1 Chitinophagales bacterium | reverse complement strand
CATACAACAGCTGGCTACAGAATGTTTTATGCCGGTAACTTATGGCGGGGGTGTCACAAGCATCAAAAGCTTTCAGCGTGTGATTGGATGCGGAATAGAAAAAGTTGCCCTGAATACAGCAGCAATTCTTCACCCCCGGTTAATCACCGAAGCTGCTGAAATGTTCGGAAGCTCAAGCGTGGTTGCAGCTATTGATGTGAAAAAAGATTTTTTTAAAATACCGAAAGTGTTTTCCCATATAAAAAGGAAGATGCTGGCTATTCATCCCGTTCATCAGGCAATGGAGATGGAAAAAAATGGTGCGGGAGAAATATTATTGCAATCCACCGAGCGTGATGGAATGATGAGCGGCTATGATCTTTCGCTGATCGGGCAGGTTGCTTCTTCTGTGAGCATACCCGTGATTGCCTGTGGCGGGGCAGGAACACTTGAACATTTTGCTGAGGCGCTGAAAGCCGGTGCATCCGCTGCAGCAGCTGGAAGCAAATTTGTTTTCAGGGGAAAGCATCATGCGGTGCTTATCAATTACTTTTCATCTTCGGAAATCAACCAGCTTACAGGAAGAGACTAAGTGACCAAAGCATACACATATCAGATTTGCAGCCGCTGCATCCTGGACACTAAGGATTATCCTGAAATTTCTTTTGATGAAAATAGTGTTTGCAATGTTTGCAAAACATTTGATGACCTGAAGAAACGAACCGTTTTTACAGGTGAAGAAGGTAAAAACAAACTGGATCAGCTTATTGATTCTATAAAGGTTTCAGGAAAAGGAAAAGAGTACGATTGCGTACTGGCCATCTCCGGAGGGGCTGACAGTTCCTACCTGGCACACCTGTGCAGGCAGTGGGGATTAAATCCAATTGCACTGCATGTTGACAATGGATGGAATTCAGAACTTGCAGTAAAGAACATTGAAAACACTGTTAACAATCTCGGCTTTGATCTTTTCACTTTTGTAATTGACTGGGAAGAATTGCGGGATTTGCAGCGCGCCTACCTGAAGTCATCAGTAGTTGATCTTGATATTCCCTCTGAGAATGCCTTACTTGGCGCCTTCTTTCAGACTGCCCGCAAATTCAATGTGAAATATATTCTTACGGGTCATAATACCATGACTGAGGGATGGCTTCCACCCAACTTCACTTCCCAGTACAAGCTGGACACAATGAACCTTCGTGCCATTCAAAAAAGGTTTGGTACGGTCAGGCTAAGAAAATACCCTGCTATCGGGTTTTTCCGTCACTTCCTGTTCACACGAATGATGAGCATCCGCATGGTGAATCCGCTCAATTATACAGAGTACAATAAAGAAAATGTCAAAAAAATTTTGACAGAGAAACTGCAATGGCGCGATTACGGGGGTAAGCATTTTGAAAATGTATTTACCCGTTTTTACCAGGGTTACATTCTGCCGGAAAAGTATGGGATTGATAAGCGAAAGTCGCATTATTCAACCCTGGTTTGCAGTGGCCAGCTTACCCGTGAAGAAGCATTAAAAGAGATACTTAAACCGCCGTATAAAAGCAATGAGCTGCTTAATTCTGACAAAGAATTTTTTCTGAAAAAGCTAGGAATGACTGAAAATGATTTTGATTTTTTCATGCAGCAGGAAGTGGTTCCGCATTCGGCATTTTCAAGTTATCTTACCTGGCATTCACGGCTAAAGCCGGTATATCTCACCGGAAGAAAGCTGGGATTATTCCGGCGGCCTTTCAGAATTTTTTAAAACACCTATTTCTGTTAAATTTCGGAAAGTTGCTTTTGATTTGTTCTTTACCGCAATATGATTTATGCGTGTTTTAATTCTTGCTCATGACTTTCCTCCCCTCAACACCATCGGGTCCCGCAGGCCATTCAGCTGGTACCATTATTTTCCGCGCTTTGGCATTCATCCGGTAGTAATTACAAAATCATGGGAAGAAAAATCGGGATCCATCCGCGAAATTGCATCGCAAAAAGGAGCAGATAAAGTAATCATTGAAGAGACTGATGAGCATACACTCATCAGGGTGCCGCTGACCAAAAATCGTCCTGATAAGCTATTAATGCACTACGGTGCATCAAGATTTATCTTCCTCAGAAAAGTGCTCACCTTTCTGAACCTGGTTTTCGCATATCCTTTCTTTCTTTTTGACAGAAACATAATGATGTATCAGGCAGCCTTGAGTTACATGAAGACTCATCAAGTTGATTTCATCCTGGCTACAGCAGAGCCATTTATTCTCTTTAAACACGCACACCTGCTGAGCAAAAAATTTGCTGTTCCATGGATTGCAGATTTCCGTGATGGCTGGAAGCTTAATCATGTTACTGCACAGCGAAAAGGGATCCCGGTGAAACTGTTGAGAGGCTGGGAATTTTTTTTCGAGAAGAAATATCTCGCCTCCTGTAAATTTATTACTACCGTTGATCCCTTGCTGGCGGAACGGCTTGCGGCCCTTCATCATAAAAGAGCTGAAGTGATTTATAATGGTTTTGAAAAATTCATTCCGGAAATTGATGACCGCAGTACTGCTGCTCTTCCGCTCATACTATGCCATGCTGGAACGGTATATCCCGGTCATCAGGTTGAGGTGCTTTTGCAGGCTGTAAAGGATCTGCACATTACCGGTCAAATTTCTCCCTGCGAATTAAAGATCGAATTCGTGGGATTAGATTTTTTTCCGGAACAGCTTCAGCGTATCATGACCTTTGATTCCGGGATTGCTGCTTATCTTGAAACAACTGCCCGCCTGCGACCTGAGCAGGCACTTGAGAGGATGCAGGCTGCAGATTTTTTAATTGTATTTACTGAACCAAAATACCCGGTAATTCCCGCCAAAACATATGAATACTTTTCAACAGGAAAACCCATCATCGTAATTCTTAATGATGATTCAATACTCGCAAAGCTGATTAATGACTTGAAGGCAGGAATCAACCTTAACTCATTGGAGGAGATCACAAGTTTCTTACTGGAAAAAATTGAAGCCAAAAAAAATCACATGCAGCTTTTCAATTTTAAAATGAATAGCAGCAAGGCAGCAGTCTTCCGCCGTGAATTTCAGGCCGGAAAACTTGCGGAGTTACTTAAGGGTGATTGAGGTTCAGCTACTTTTTGAAAAGTTATTTTCGCTGTAAACAATAGCTTATGTGCGGAATTGCCGGATTTTTTAGTCCGCATCATTCTTATTCCCCGGAAATGATCCAGCGAATGACCGCGTGTGTTGATCACCGTGGTCCGGATGCTGAGGGATTTTTTTCGGATGAAACAGTTTCGTTCGGGCATCGCCGCCTCAGCATCATTGATTTGAATGCGACCGCTAACCAGCCCATGATTTCAGCAGACGGGAAATTGGTACTGATGTTTAACGGAGAAGTTTTCAATTTCAGGGAACTTGCGGAAACCTTAAAGATTCCTTTACAAACCCATTCGGATACAGAGGTAATACTGGAGCAATTTGCTGCAATGGGGATTGAGGCTGTAAACAAGTTCAACGGCATGTTTGCAATCGCCTTGTATCACAAAACTGAGAAAATATTATACCTGGTCAGGGACAGAATAGGGGTTAAGCCATTATTTTATTACCAGAGCGGTGGTGAGTTATTTTTTGCCTCCGAGATAAAATCGCTTACGATTGTCGATGAAATAAAAAAGCAGCTAACCATTAACCGGCAGGCAGTGTCGCTTTTTCTTCAGCTTGGATACATCCCCGAGCCATTCACGATCTGGAATGAGATTAAAAAATTCCCGGCCGGTTTTTATGCAAAAATCACAGAACATGAATTTACCTTTCAATGCTACTGGAAGGCGGAAGAAAAGATTTCCTCCCAGGTATTTTCTGATCCGGCTTCTGCCACGAATCAACTGAAAGAATTGCTCGAAAGCTCTGTACGCTACCGGATGATCAGTGATGTTCCGTTTGGAATTTTTCTGAGCGGCGGAATTGATTCATCCCTGATTGCGGCAATTGCCCGGCAGCAATCTTCAGCACCTGTAAAAACCTTTACCATCGGCTTCAGAGAGCAGCAATTCGACGAGGCGGGCCATGCAGGCAAAATTGCAGCGCACTTAAAAACCGACCATCATGAAATTTTACTCAGACATGAAGATGCCCTTGAGCTATGTGAGCCTGCTCTCGATGCCTTCGATGAGCCTTTTGCTGATTCCTCAGCTATCCCCACCATGCTTATATCCCAACATGCACGCAGTGATGTAAAAATGGTGCTGAGCGGTGATGGAGGTGATGAGCTATTTCACGGGTATGGCATGTACAGGTGGGCAGAGCGGTTACACAATCCATTCGTGAAAGCTCTGCGTTTGCCTATTGCATCTTTTCTCAGCATATTGAGCAACCGCCATAAGCGTGCCGCTGAATTGTTCCGGTTTAAAAAAGACCAAAAACTACAGCAGCATATATTCTCCCAGGAGCAGTATTTTTTTTCAGAAAATGAAGCGAAACAATTGCTCGGAGCAAACTTCATCAATGGAACTATTCCGGAAAAACCTTCCATGCTGCGCAATCTTATACCTTCTGAAAAACAGGCATTGTATGATCTTCAAAATTATTTAAAGGATGACCTGCTTGTAAAAGTTGACCGCGCCACCATGCATGCCGGGCTTGAATGCCGGACACCTTTCCTGGATTATAGAATAGTAGAGTTTGCCCTGAATGTCACGCCGACTTTGAAAATGAAAAATGGTGAGCTAAAAATTCTGCCCCGCCTGCTGCTCGGGGAATATCTTCCCAACCACTTATTTGACCGCCCGAAGCAGGGATTTGCTCTTCCATTAAAACAATGGCTGCAAAATGAGCTTCGCCATCTCATTGATCATTATCTTTCAGAAGAAATTATTTACAGGCATGGGATAGTCCGGTATGAAGAAGTGAACCGGTTGAAGCAACGATTTTCCGGGGGGGTTGAATATCTTTATAATCGCCTGTGGAACCTGATTGTACTGCACCGGTGGCTTGAAAAGAATATGAAAAAGTCATGATTGAAAGGCTGCATGAAAAATGCCTGATCTGTGATGGTAAATATCTCACGCCGCTCAGGGGCTATCAAAAATTCTATCTTGTTCAATGCAGGTTGTGTGGCTTTGTTTTCTCACAAAAAATCCCGGACGACCATGAGCTGATTTCTATTTATAAAAATTATGGGCGTGATGATTACCTGTCACCGGTTACAGTAAAAAGATTTCACGAGATACTTGATGCGCTTGAAAAATTCCGTCTTACCAATAACCTGCTTGATGTGGGCTGCGGCATCGGTTATTTCCTCGAAGCAGCACGGTCGAGGGGATGGAATATTTATGGAACGGAATTCACGGAGAATGCCGTGGAAATCTGTCGCCGTAAAGAAATCACCATGCATCAGGGTGAGCTTAATTCCGGAAATTATAAGGCAGAATATTTTGATGTCATCATTTCAATTGAGGTAATAGAGCACATTAATCATCCCGTGGAAGAAGTCCGGAAGTTTAGCTCTGTACTGCGCAGCGGCGGAGCTGTTTACCTCACCACACCTAATTTTAATTCTTTATCAAGAAAGATGCTGAAGGAAAAATGGAACGTGCTGTCATACCCGGAGCACCTTTGTTATTACACTCCCCGTACCCTCAAAAGACTTTTTAAGAAGCAAGATTTTACAGACCAAAAAATTGAAACCACCGGTATCAGCATCACGCGCATGAAGGCAGGAATAACCCAATCAGATCAGAAAGCGATTGCTGCCGGTTCTGAAGATGAGAAAATCCGGAAGGCAATTGAAGGGAATCCTGTCCTGCAGCTTTTCAAGTCAGCAATTAATAACTCTCTAAACTTAATAAAGCGAGGAGATAATTTAAAAGCCACTTTCATAAAGAAGTAGATGCTCCGTAACATCCTCTTTATTTCTTATGACGGAATGTGTGATCCCCTTGGGCAATCGCAGGTAATTCCCTATTTGACCGGACTATCAGCCCTCGGTCACCGGATCACCATTGTGAGTGCTGAAAAGCCGGAAGCTTACAGAATACTTTCTGCCGAAATAAGCAATCAGCTTTCCGGCTCACAAATTTCATGGCAGCCGGTTTGTTTTTCTCACGGCTTGCCCGGATGGTCGGCATGGGAAAATTTTTGGAGGCTTAAAAGTGAGGCACGGAAAGCCTGCATAAAATCAACGATAGACATCGTGCATTGCCGCAGCTACATTTCTGCTTTGATTGGCCTGCAGCTGAAGAATCGCTTCCATTTAAAAATGATTTTTGATATGCGTGGTTTCTGGGCTGATGAGCGGGTTGAAGGCGGATTATGGAATTTGAGAAATCCGCTCTACCGGTTCGCATATCATTTTTTCAAGAAGAAGGAAAAACAATTTTTATTAAGCAGCGAAGCAATTGTTTGCCTCACTGAAAGCGCAAGGGAAGTTTTGCTTTCATGGAAGAAATTACAGCTTCCGGCAGACCATATTTTTGTAATTCCCTGCTGTGCCGACCTGCACCTTTTCACTCCAAAAAATCCGGATCCTGAAAAGAAAGCCGGATTAAGAAAGCAGCTCAATATTCAGAAAAATGATTTCATTCTTTCATACAGCGGCTCGCTTGGCACCTGGTATTTACTCAACGAAATGCTTGAATTCTTTTCAATGGTACTGAGCAAAAAGCCAGAGGCGAAATTTCTTTTTATTACCCATGATATAAAAGAACCAATAATAGCTTCTGCTGCAATTTTTAAAATTCCACCGGAAAGAATTATAGTTACGGGCGCCACGAGAAGGCAGATGCCCGTGATGCTGTCACTTTCAGATATTTCAATTTTTTTTATTAAAAATTCATTCTCCAAGACCGCCTCTTCACCCACTAAAATGGCTGAAGTAATGGCGATGGGAATCCCTGTTATATGTAATGCAGGAGTCGGTGATGTGGAAACTATTATTTCAAAAACGGGGACAGGAATTTGTATTCCGGAGCTGACCACTGAAAATTTTGCATCAGCAATCTCCCGGCTTGATTCATTACTGCGTATTCCCCCGGACAAAATCTCTGACAGTGCGCGGCAATATTTCTCACTTGATGTGGGAATTGAAAAATATAACAGCATCTATCAGCTTCTCTGAATACATTGGCATGTTTTGAATACCGCAACTGATTATCCATTACTAAAATGAAAATCTATTGCATCAATTTAAAGCGCTCACAGCGCAGGCGGCAGCTGATGGAGCGTCAGTTTGAGCGGCTTAAAATGACAGTTGAATTTATTACTGCCATGGATGCAAGAGAAATCAGTGCGGAGGAAATGTTGCAAATGATTGATCTGGACTCAGTAACAAGCGCACCTCACTGGCTTTCTCCCGGCGTGATTGCATGCGCACTCAGTCACAGGCTTTGCTATAAAAAAATGATGGAGTCACAGCAGCCGCAAGCACTCATACTTGAAGATGACGTGATACTTAGCCCCGGTATTTCGGAGTTACTGGAAAATATGGCTGCTCAAATCAAGTTGAATGAAGTGATCATGCTTTATTTTCAGTCATCAAAGACCATAAGGGTTTCTGAATCCGGGATATTCCCGCTAACGGCGCAGCATCGCCTGATGTATCCTGTAAATTTTGAAAACCTCGGATCATCCGGCGCTTATATGATATCACTTCCGGCGGCAGCACAACTTTATGATCATGAGTTCCCGGTAAAGTCCTCAGCAGACTCATGGGGTCATTTTATTCAACGTGGCAGAATAAAAAGCTTAAGAACAGTCATGCCTTTTGCAGCACATTCCACACTGGAAGAAAGCTCAGTGGATTATGTTGACCCGAAAAAGCCGGCAGGGAAAATCAAGAACCTGATTTCAGAATTACGATTGTTTCCGTTCTATCAGTTGCTTCGCCTGAAAAGAAAAAGAAACTGGGATAACACCACCCGTCACATCTTTACCATGGAAGCATCACCGCTGCATGAAATTGCGGAGAAGCCGGCAATCTGAAATGACTATGGGTAAAAAGATTCTGTTCATCGGGCCTCATCGCCCCAACAGGAACGGCAGCCAGCGCTTTCGCATGGAGCAGTTTTTTCCCTACCTGAAATCAGCAGGATTTGAATGTGATTACTCATGGTTTATTGATGAAAATGATGATGCCGTTTTATACAGCAGAGGAAATTGGGCAAGTAAGCTGAAACTCTTATTGAAAGCAACCGGGATCCGGTTGCGGGATGTAATGCGCGCCGGGCATTACGATGTTATTTTTATTCAGCGGGAAGCATTCATGACTGGCTCTGTTTTTTTCGAGAGAATGTTCAGCCGCTCAAAAGCAAAAATGATATTCGATTTTGATGATGCAATCTGGCTGGATGACACCTCTGCTTCAAACAAGAACCTGGCATGGCTCAAGCGTCCTCAAAAAACTGCTGAGATCATTGCACTCTCTGATACGGTGATTGCGGGTAACTCATTTCTCGCATCATACGCAAGCCAGTTCAATCCGAATGTGAAAGTAATTCCCACTGTAATTGATACTAACATTTACCTGCCGGAGAATAACGATCCATTCCCTTCACAGAAAATTTGCATCGGCTGGAGCGGAAGCAAAACAACAGTGAAGCATTTTGCCATCATCATTCCTGTATTAAGAAAGCTGAAAAAAAAATTTGGAGAACGTATCTGGTTCAAGCTGATCGGAGATAAAAATTTTAATGCTGAGAATTTTGAAATTGAATGCAGCGACTGGCAATTTGAGAACGAGGTTGCGGAGCTGGGTAAAATTGATATTGGATTGATGCCCTTGCCGGATGATGAATGGTCAAAAGGAAAATGTGGGTTTAAGGCACTCCAGTACATGGCTCTTGAAATCCCGCCGGTGATTTCACCGGTGGGGATGAACACCGAAATTGTTCAGCATGGAGTGAATGGCTTTTTTGCAACCTCTGAAGAAGAATGGATCAGCTGTATTTCTTTACTTGTCGAATCACATGAATTGAGAAAAAAGACGGGTTATGAAGCCCGTAAAACTGTAATCAAAAGTTATTCAGTGCAGTCGCAGCTTGAATCACTGATTTCAATACTTATTCAAAAGTGGATGGTGTAAGTGTCATCAAAAAAGCGTGACTGACACAAATGTGCCAGCCACGCCATTAAAGCCATAATAAATTAATC
>JBDSEA010000096.1:0-14642 GCA_039920305.1 Chitinophagales bacterium | reverse complement strand
TAAATGACTTACCTGTTGCTTTTACAGATGAGGCTATTAGGGAAGTAAAAAGGCTGGTAGTAGCTGATTCAATTCCGCAAGATCACGGATTGAGAGTGGGTGTGAAAGGCGGTGGATGCTCGGGAATGACGTATGTACTCGGTTTTGATGCGAGGCAGGAAGGTGACGAAGAATATCAAATTGAGGATGTACGGGTGTTTATGAATAAATCTCATCAGCTCTACCTGTTCGGGATGCAGATTCATTACGAGAACGGACTTAACTCACGGGGGTTTGTATTTCAAAATCCAAATGCCAAAAAAACCTGCGGCTGCGGAACTTCATTTTCCGCTTAAAAAAATTTCTGATGCTAAAACCCGCAATTTATCATTAAACACATTCTGATATGAACCCCTTCGTCGCAGTATAATTTCTACAATAAACGCTGAAGCCAAAATGCCGGAGTAAAATTTCTTCGGCATTTTCATTTGCCTCTAACCGATGCAAATTACATTTGTCCGCGTATGAATTACCCGACTCCGCGCCGAATGAACCAGGGTATTGACTGGATTCTTCTCATACTCTTCGGTATACTGGTTGTTATAGGGTGGATTGCAATATTTGCATCTACTTATGATGATGCTCAGCAAAGTATATTTGATCTGGATAAGTCTTACGGAAGGCAATTTATCTGGATACTCGGCAGCATTCTTCTGGGCAGTGCCATACTGATTACTGATAGTAAATTTTATACCACCACTGCCTATGTATTTTATGGAATTGTATTGCTGCTGCTCGCTGCCGTCTTTATTATCGGAACGACACATAAAGGAGATCAGAACTGGATTGACATCGGGGCTTTTCAGCTTCAGCCCTCAGAATTTACCAAGTTTGCGACAAACCTGGCGTTGGCTAAATTTCTGAGCGGCCTGAATGTGAACATGAAGAATCTGCAGACACGCTTTCTGTCACTTGCTCTTTTCGGACTGCCTGCCATGCTCGTTTTGCTGCAGGGGGATACAGGATCGGCATTGGTATTTCTTTGTTATTTTCTTGTTCTCTTCCGATTCGGTTTGCCCGGCTCCTACCTGTTGCTGGGTGTATATGTAATTGTGCTTTCAGTACTTGCACTTCTCTTCAATAAATTGATCCTCATTCTTATTCTGTTGGTAGTGGTTTCGTTTCTGTTCTATCTCGCCAGGCGAAACCGTACACTGATCTTCATTTTATTCATTGGCTTTCTGTTCTCTTCCGGCTATGTATTGACTACCGATTATGCTTTTAATCATGTGCTGGAAAAGCATCAGCAGCAGCGGGTGAATGTATTACTTGGAAAGAAAGTAGATGTGAAGGATGCAGATTATAATGTACGGCAATCAAAAATTGCCATTGGCTCAGGTGGCTTATGTGGTAAAGGATTTCTGAAGGGGACCCTCACCAAGTATAACTTTGTTCCTGAGCAAAGCACTGATTTTATCTTCTGTACCATTGGAGAGGAATATGGTTTCTGGGGCAGTACTTTATTGTTGCTGCTTTACCTGACCCTGATGCTGAGAATATTATTTATTGCCCAGAGACAACGCTCCCGTTTTTCTATGATTTATGCTTATGGGGTAGCTGCAATAATCTTTTTTCATATACTTATTAACGTCGGAATGACGATTGGCTTAATGCCCGTTATTGGAATTCCCCTTCCTTTCATTAGTTATGGCGGATCCTCACTTTGGTCTTTTACCATACTGCTTTTTATTTTAATTAAGCTTGATGGAGATCGCCTCGCCATTTTAAGATAACCTATTACACCAGTATCTATAAAATACTTCACCTGTTACATAGTGAATGGTGACGATTCACTTAAATGTTTGATTTCCAAATATCTATTTTGGTTACCCTCCAGAAATGAAACTTTTTTCTGCCGGAGTAGTATAATAAGAATTTTGATTATCATTGTTATTTATAATAATCTTTTCCACAATCAATTGTACATTAAATTGCATAAAAATTAATCACTAAACTATCATTATGAAAACCCTTTTACTTCTATGGATTTCCTGCCTTTTGTTGAGCAATTCCAATGTTTTTGCCCAATGCTCCTTACCTAAACCAGAGAATGTCCTGGTTACTGCCTGGACGAGTTGTGATGCAACATTATCATGGGATCCAGTACCTGGAACATCCTATTACCTTGTAAGGTATAAGTTCAGGTACACCACAGATTGGGTTACCATAACTGAACATTTGTTAAATACCAGTTATACCTTCACAAATCTGGTTTCTGACAGTGCCTACAAATTTGGAGTGAGCGCATTTTGTGAGAATGATTCTAATTTAGAATGGAAGAATGCTCAGAAAACCACTGACCGGATTTCATTGCCTGATTCTTTTCAGGTTGCCGGTGCCGGCAATATTGTATCACTTTCATGGGCTGTTCATTGCCCGACAGAATTTTTTAATGTGCGCTATAAGGAAAACTATGCTTTATTCTGGAATGTAAAAAATGGTATAACAGGTAATTCATATGAAATTGACAATTTAAATGAAAATACTTTGTATGTATTTGAAGTTCAGGGCCAGACTGGACCGGATACTTCCAAATGGTCACTTCCCCTTACTTTAACCACTGATACTATTCCTGATACTATAGTTACCCCGGTAATGGCTCAGCCAAATTTTCTCATTTATTTGCTTGATGATGGCCGGTATGATTCATATCAGCCAAATGGTGGTCCTGCATGGTTTAATTCACCCTCCATTAACCGGATTGCTAATGAGGGAGTTAACTTTGTTTATGCGTTTCCTACCACCTCCCAGTGTGCTCCAAGCAGGGTTTCAATTTATTCAGGCTTATATTCATCGCATCATGGTGCAGTAGATAACAAAACCCTGCATTTTAATGGCATTCCACTCATTCAGCAGATCTTACGTGATGCGGGTTATTATACCGGATTTGTAGGGAAATATGGTAATTATCAGGGTGACCCTGAAGGATTTGACTGGTGGGCAACAAGTGCAGGAAATGTTTATGTAGATCCAAAGTACCGAATCAATGGTCGCGATACTTCCATTGCCGGGCATATCAGTGATGTATATGATGATCTCGCATTGACCTTCCTCAACAGTGTTCCGGAGGGAAAAAAGTTCTGCCTGATGTACTTTACCCGGATACCTCACAGTCCTACCATACCCCTGGAAAAAGACATGGTTTTCTATACTGATGAAATCATGCCTTCTCCAACCAATTTAAAAAGGTATGCAAATAACTATCCCTCATACCTCTATTCATGCGGGCATACATGGAAGAAAAATGCTCACAAAACTGATTCGGTAAAGCTTAATGATTTCAGGTGCCTGAATGGGGCAGAAGAGAATGTCACAACCTTGATGGACTGGCTGACAAACAAAGGAATTCTTGACAGCACTTTTATAGTATTCTCGAGTGACAATGGATTTCTTGAGGGAGAGCATAAGCTGGGTGAGAAACAGCTTGCCCAGGAAGAATCAATCAGGGTACCCATGTTTATACGGTATCCTGCGTGGTTTTCTCCGGGTCAAACCAGTAATGCCATGGCAACCAACCTTGATATACCTGTCTCAATACTTGAAGCTGCGGGTATTACTGATACTGTGGGAATGGAGGGACTTTCACTTAGAAAACTTTTTAATGGTGAGCAAACCCGCCAGTATTTTTACTATCAATTTGAAACTGATGGATTGCTACCGAGCCTGAGGGCTGTTCGATCAGCACAGTATAAGTATATCAAGACAAACTGTGACCAGCTCACAGAGGAATTTTATGATCTTACCAAAGATCCTAAGGAAAATACCAACGAAATTAATAATAGTGTTTATTTATCACAAATTGACGTTTACAGATTGGTAATGGATAGCTTTAAATTGTTGCTTAATGATTCGGGTAAAGCGCCAGTTAGCTGTTATTTAAGTAACATACTTTTTCCTAAGGAGGTAAATGAAGAGTTAGAAGAACTCAACCTTAAGAATGTTGACGTTTATCCCAGTCCGGCATCAGGGTATTTTACCATTCAGTTCAATGATGAGACGCGGGAGGATATTGAAGTATCTGTCAGCAACCTCTTGAATGAAAGGATCTATTATAAGAAGTTACCCAATAGCAACTCTTTCAATATATTGATAAACGGAGAAGGCTGGCCAGCGGGGGAATATCTGGTAATGGTTAAAAAGAGAGACAATTATTTTTCAAAAAAATTCACCATGCAGTAATGATTCAGTGCATAATTGACGCATACAATACGAAAATCAAACCCGGATTCAATCTTGGATCCGGGCTTGATTTTTTATTGCATTTTAATACTTAACTTTCTTTACCAAAAAATATTTAATGTTGCCTGTTGTATCATTTTCTGAGCACCAGGATTTTGAGCGCATTTAAATATTTCGGTATTTGATATCCTTAATTTTTATTCTCACTATCCAAAAATGAATCTTCGCTTCTCCAAGTATATCCCACCTCCGGAAGGCGGAGATCCGTTCCGGCGGCTGTTGAATCTGTTTCTTCAGCTGATTCAATACACAGGCGGTGATGCATATGAAACCCTTCAATGGATGAATCAGCTCGATAAAGAGCATGGTATCACCAATAATGAATATGGCATGGGTGACTTTATAGAAGAGATGAAGGATAAAGGATATATTGAAGAAAATCCTGTGAATGGAGATTTTTCCGTTACTGATAAAACAGGCCAGGTAATTCGGAAGCGCTCACTCGAAGAGATATTCGGAAAGCTGAAAAAATCAAGGCCGGGAAATCACAAAACCACCTACAGCGGGGCAGGCGATGAACTCACAACGGAATCACGCCCTTTCATGTTCGGTGATTCCATAGATCAGATTAACCTGACCACCTCTCTCCGGAATGCACAAATCAATCATGGTGTTGAAGAATTCCGACTCACGGAAAATGATCTTGAAATTCAGGAACGCGAGCTTAAGACGCATACTTCGACTGTGCTCATGATTGATATATCACACAGCATGATCCTTTACGGAGAAGATAGAATTTCCCCTGCCAAAAAAGTAGCGATGGCTTTCTCAGAGCTGATCACTACAAAATTTCCAAAGGATACTCTGGACATTGTAGTTTTTGGTGACGATGCCTGGCGTATTGAAATGAAGGACATTCCCTACCTGCAGGTAGGACCATATCACACGAACACTTATTCCGGGCTTGAGCTTGCTATGGAAATCCTCAGAAGGAAGAAAGCTAATAATAAGCAAATCTTCATGATCACGGATGGTAAGCCTACGTGCCTGAAGGAGGGTGGACGCTATTACAAAAACAGCTTTGGGCTGGATAGGAAAATCATCAGTAAGACATTAACCCAGGCTGCCCAATGTAAGCGCCTCAATATTCCCATAACCACCTTTATGATTGCTGATGATAGTTATCTTCAGCAGTTTGTACGTGAGTTTACCAGGGTAAACAATGGCAAAGCATTTTACAGCTCACCTGATAATGTAGGCACATTTCTTTTTGAGGATTTCGTTCGTAACCGGCATAAGCATGTTCAATAAATTGAAGGTTTAATTCAAGCACTCATATCAAAAGCCGCTTACTCAACCGGGAACTTTTTCGTTCCTCAATTCCTTTGGTAAATACCTTACTTTTAACAACTTATTAATCAGCAAACTTTACTGCATGAAGTATTTCTTTATTCTGATTGGAATTATCCTTTTCTCATCCAAGGCCTTCACTCAAAATGTAATCTGTGGCTCCCCCAAAAAAGAAAAAGAAGCCCGTGAAAGAAACCCTGCAATATATATTGAAGATGCTAAACTGAAGCAATTTGTCCATGACTGGATCGCTGCTAATGGTGATGAATTACGGGATGCTCCCGAATATATTATTCCGGTTGTTTTCCACATCATTCATGATTATGGATATGAGAACATCACTGATGAACAGGTGAGCGATGCCGTTCGCATTCTAAATGAGGACTTTCGTAAAATGAATGCAGATACCAACGATATTATCAATGATTTTAAAGGCATTGCAGCCGATTCCAGGGTAGAATTCCGCCTCGCAAACAAAACTTCTTCCGGACTATGCACCAATGGAATTAACCATATTCATTCTTTAAGCACCTATGCCGGTGGCGATAATGCCAAACTCGACGACTGGGACCGCTCCATGTATTTAAATGTATGGACGGTTAAGCAATTCAGCTCTGAAGTGGGTGCCGGTGTTATAGCTTATGCCTATCTTCCTTCCACTGCTAATATTTCCGTAAATGCTCCTTATGACGGTGTAATCATACTTTCAGGATTTGTTGGAAGCATCGGAACAAGCATTTACCCGAATGCCCGTTCACTTACCCATGAAGTTGGTCACATGTTCGGATTACTTCATCCCTGGGGGAATACAAATAGTCCGGGCGTGGAGTGTGGTGATGATGATATTTACGATACCCCTGAAACCCAGGGTTGGACTTCATGTGAATTAAACGGCAGCATTTGTCATCCGCCGGTGATCGAAAATGTTCAGAATTTTATGGATTATGCATTTTGTTCCCGAATGTTTACCCTCGGGCAGGCAGATGCCATGCAAGCCACCCTCAATTACCAGGCAGCTGACCGCGATAACTTATGGACAACCAGTAATTTGAATGCAACGGGCACCGAGGATACTATGCAAACACTATGCGCACCAAAAGCGGACTTTTATGCAAGCTATAAAATGGTTTGCACCAGTTCCAGTATAACTTTTCATGATGTATCATGGGGTGGCGAGGTGTCCAGCAGGTCATGGGTTTTTCAGGATGGGAACCCTGCTACTTCTACTGATAAGGATCCACTCATTTCTTTTTCCACGCCTGGCTGGAAAACAGTAACCCTGATCGTAACAAATGCTACGGGTACCGCTACACTGGCACGTGATAAATACATTTTCGTCAGCGATAATTCTACCGGGCAGTATCCGGTGGCATATTGGGAAAGCTTTATAGATCCTGCTGATTTCGCCAATAACTGGATCGTTCAGAATCCTGAGGGAAATTCTTCACTCTGGCAGCTAACGAGTGCTGCGGGCTATATAGGATATAATTCTGTTGAGCTTAATAATTACCATAATATGGAAGGTGATATTGATTACCTGATAACACCATCTTTTGATTTAAGCAGTGGTGGCCCACTTTACCTCAACTTTCAATATTCCTGTGCAACCAATACCCTCTCAGATGCTGATATCAATGACGCATTGAATATTTACTCCAGTACCAATTGCGGACAAAACTGGCTTCTTCGTGCTTCCATCAAGGCAAAGGATCTGGCGAATGCCGGTTATTATGGAATTGGCTACGTACCTGGTATTAATTCACCGTGGACCGGAAAATCTATTTTATTGTCCACATCACTCTATCAGCCCAATGTTCGTTTCAGGTTTGAATACAAATCCAACGGACATGGTAATAACTGTTATCTTGATGATGTTCAGGTTCAGAGTTATACGGTCGGCATTAATGATCCCGATGCTGAGACATATGCCCTCACCATATTTCCCAACCCCATTAATGAAAATTCTGTGGCGTTACTTAGTCAGCATCTTTCAGGTAACATGCATTTGTATATTGCTGATATTACCGGAAGAACAGTTAAGGAGTTAAGCAAGGGATGGCTGCCGGAAGGCGAGCATAAATTCGAACTCAGGCGTTCTGACCTGAACAGTTCAGGAATGTATTTTCTCATTGCTGATGATGGAATTGCCATCACAAGGCATAAGCTGATGGTACAATGATGTCTGCTGCGGGTGTGGGGTAGATTTCCCGGAGCACTAAATATTTCTGTGTGTAATGAAATATCCCCTTACACCTTTCTAATGAGTCTTATTTATTCTTATGCCTTCACCTGAACAAATGTATCAGTCCTTTTACTTCGCAGGATAAAGTACAAATTGGGCTAAGTTGCTTCCTTCAAAATACTTACTGGCCAGTCGTTTATAGTCATCACTTTTGAGGTTTTCAATCTGGGGTTTGAAATCATCAAGCTCACTTAATTCCTCATGATTCATGTCGCTCTGCATAATGGCTTGCAGCCAGAAATTATTCTGCTTCAGGTTTACTTCTCGTTCCCTGATCAGAAGCTCCCTCACTTTTAGCACATCAGCATTGCTGCAGCCATGCCTCTTCACTGAGTCCAACACCGAATGCGCGGCATTCATCAGCTTGTCAGCATTTTCTGGAGAGCAACCGAAGCTGATTACCATCTTGTAAGATTGCCGCGGATACTTAACAAGCTGCGGACTTACTCCAACACCATAAACGCCACTCATTTCTTCGCGCAATGATTCACGCAGCTTGATGCTGAGCAAGCGTGTAAGTGCTGTTACCTCGTTGCGGTTGCGGCGATTGTACCCGAAGGTGCCGCTGTAGATCATGCTTACATAGCTTTTCGGTTCACTTCCTTTAAAAACACTTTTACTCATCTGTCCTGCCGGTGGAACAATACCAAGATCTATGAAAGTTTCGGCACCATCCTTTGATGGCAATCCGCCGATATAGGTTTCAATAAGCGGCCTGATGCTTTCCAAAGAAAAATTCCCTGCAAAGAAAAAGGCATACTCAGACGCATCAGAAAACCGTTCCCTGTAAATCTCGTAAGCACGGTCATGGCTGATCTGCCTGAGTGTGCTCTCATCTTCAGGATGGAAGCGCGGATGGTAGCGGTACATTGTAACCTGTACAGTATCGAACAGCACCCTGACAGGATCATTATTTTGGTTTTGAATGAAGGAAAGCTGTTGAGCCATAAACGCATCAAATGCTGTTTGATCTTTTCTTGGCGCCGTAAACCGCAGATAAAGAAGCTGCATAAAAGTTTCAATATCGCTTGGTGAACAGGAGCCGCTCATTGTCTGATGAACCTCACCTATAGATGATGACAGGCGCACGATTTTATCACTAAGGTATTTATCAAGTGCAATGTTGTCAAAATCACCCGCGCCGGAATTTCCAATAATCTGAGCCGCTGCATCAGCTGATTGAAAATCCTGATCAGGATAAAGGGAAGATCCTCCGACGGCATAAGCGCTGAAAAGGATTTCATCATTCTTGAAATCAGTGGGTTTAAGAATAACCCGTGCGCCATTTGCCAGCTTCCACTCAGTTACTCCAAAATCCATTTTAATCTCACTCACAATCGTTGTACCTGCGGGCTTGTTTGCGAGCAATGGCTTGTCACTGATTTTGTCAACGTAAGCAGTGCTGCTCGTCTGCAGAACTTCGGTGAATGATTTTTTCAACTGATCTTCAGAAGGAATTTTAACACCTTCTTTATCAGGAGCAGTCACAACGATCACGCAGTTCCTTCCCGTCGTGATCCATTTGCCTGCAAGCGCATTCACTTCATCAAGCTCTATATCAGGCAGCAGCTTCCGATACATATCGTATTCCCATTCTATCCCCGGTATAGGTTCCTTTTCCAGAAAATTATTTATAAGCTCGGAGGTAAAGCTTCTGCTCTCTGTTTTATCACGCTCATGATATGCACGCTCCATGTCGCGGAACAACTGTTTCACTGTGCGTTCGAGTTCAGTCTGTGTAAATCCAAACCGCCTTACCCTTTCATTTTCCGTAAGCAGTGTGGTTAAACCCCATGCTATTCCTGTATCGTTTACTACTGCAAAATTGCTGTACTCATCCTTGCTTCGTGCTGCACTACTATAGGATGCAGATGCATAAGAAAAGGGTGGCTTCGCTGATTGCTGCAACTCCCTGAAGCGCTGATTGAGCATGGTGATAAATAATTGCTCAGTTAGCGAACGGCGATAATCACCCACCGTTTTTTCAGTTTCGGGAGGTTGTTTGTAAGAAAGCTGAATGCTGGTATAGGAAGCCTCTTTATCGGTGGCGACACTTACAAGCAGTTGATCATGGTCCGGTACAAGAAAGTCAGGGCGCTCAACCTTATTCCCTGGCTTTGGTATTTTCCCGAACCGGTCTTTGATGAGCTGCTCTACTTTTGCTCCATCGAAATCACCCACAGCAATAATTGCCTGAAAATCCGGACGGTACCATTTTGTGTAAAAGCTGCGAATCGTATCGTCAGGCGCTTTCTCAATAATATCTTTTTTACCTATGGGCAGCCTTACAGCATAGCGTGAATCTTTCATATAAACAGGATACCATTTCCGCATCATCCTTTCATTAGCACCCTGCCCCAGGCGCCATTCTTCGACTACAACACCACGTTCCTTTTTAATTTCCTCCTCATCATAGGAAACTTTATGTGCCCAGTCTTCAAGCACCTGGAATCCCTTCATAAATGTTGCTTCGGTATCTGTGGGGATCTGAAGCATGTATACCGTCTCATCAAAGCTCGTGTATGCATTCAGATCAGCACCAAATCGAATACCGGTACGCTCCAGAAAATTTACAAGTTCGTTCTTAGGAAAATTTTCAGTGCCGTTAAAAGCCATATGCTCAGCCAGGTGAGCGAGTCCCTGCTGGTTTTCTGATTCGAGCACTGAACCTGCGTTAACTGCGAGCCGGAGCTCAGCCCGATTCTCCGGCTTGTGGTTCTCACGCACATAGTAGGTCATACCATTGGATAAAACACCTGTCCGGACAAGAGGGCTAACCGGAATTTTTGCGGCTAAATCAACACTTTGTGAAAAAGCAAATGCTGAAAGGAACAGAAAGCCCAGGGTGGCGATAAAAAATTTCATGCAGAAAGATTTAAACCATAAAATAATTAAAAATGAAATTGCGGATAAACCGCAGGGATGCGTTATCCAAGGAAAACAGTTTTATTAATTACGGTATTTGATTACTTACCCATTTTCATCACCCGCACAATTTCATTCACCAGCTCATTAACCCTGAATGGCTTACTGATGTAGCCATCCATTCCGGCAGCGATACAACGGTCACGATCCTCCGCCATGGCATATGCAGTTACAGCAATAATTTTTGGAGCATCCGTTTTAAATACATCATGTATTTGCCTTGTGGTTTCTTCACCACTCATCCCGGGCATCTGGATATCCATAAGAACAAGATCGAACTTTTTTTTTCTCATCATATCCAATGCTTCATATCCGCTTGAGGCGGAATCACAGCGATAGCCGTGTAACGCAAGAATATCACGAAGGAGCTTTTGATTAATATAATTGTCTTCCGCAATTAATATATTAAGAGGAAAATTTTTCGCCAGCTTCTTCATACCGCCATAACCAATGTTAGAATACAAGGAAGTACACCATAAGATCACTTAATACTGAATGCCTTTCGAATTTTATCTGTATGATCCAGCTTTTCCCAGGTAAATAATTCTACCTCCATTTTTTTTTCACTTCCTTCATAGGACTTAAAAATCTTGGTCACGATTTCATTTTTTCTCCCCATGTGACCGTATGCAGCGGTTTCACTATACATCGGTGAGCGAAGTTTCAGGCGTTGCTCTATATGATACGGCCGGAGGTCAAAAACATGACAGATCTTTTTTGCGATTTCACTATCACTCAATTTTAAATGAGCGGTGCCGAAAGTGTTTACATATATATTGATAGGTTCTGCAACCCCGATAGCGTAGCTAACCTGAACGAGAATTTCATCCGATACACCTGCCGCGACCATATTTTTCGCAATGTGCCGGGTAGCATACGCTGCGCTTCGGTCAACCTTTGAGGGGTCCTTACCTGAGAAGGCACCGCCGCCATGAGCACCCTTGCCTCCGTAAGTATCAACAATAATTTTTCTTCCGGTTAATCCCGTATCTCCATGAGGACCCCCGATTACAAATTTGCCGGTTGGGTTAATATGGTAAATGATCTGATCGCTGAACAATTTCTGAATGGATGAAGAGAGTTGTTTTTTTACCCGTGGAATCAAATACTGTTTTACATCCATTGTAATTTTTTTCTGCATCTCTTTTTCTGGAGCAAAATCATCGTGCTGCGTGGAAATCACAATCGCTTGAATTTGTTTCGGCTTATGATCATCAGTATATTCAATCGTCACCTGCGATTTTGAATCGGGGCGCAGGTACTTCATTACTTTTCCTTCCTTTCTTATTATTGAAAGCTCATTCAATATGCGATGAGCGAGATCAATCGGTAAAGGCATGTAATTCTCCGTTTCATTGGTGGCATAACCAAACATCATTCCCTGATCTCCCGCACCCTGGTCCTCTTTTTTCTTTCTTTCTACTCCCTGGTTAATATCCGGTGACTGCTCATGAATGCACGAGATCACACCGCAGGATTGAGCTTCGAACATCAGCTCAGCCCTGGTATAGCCGATCCTGCTGATCACATCGCGTGCGATCTTCTGCACATCAAGGTAGGTTTTTGATTTTACCTCTCCTGCCAGTACCACCTGCCCGGTTGTAACAAGAGTTTCACAAGCAACCTTTGACTGCGGATCCCATGCGAGAAAATTATCAACGAGTGCATCTGATATCTGATCCGCAATTTTATCAGGATGGCCTTCAGAAACGGATTCCGAAGTGAATAAATAGGGCATGAATTTTTTATTTGAAGGGGTGCAAATATAATTGCATGAAGTGAAACCGGACATTCAATTTTATCGAGCCTTATGTTCGATTAATACCCCCACCTGAATGTTGTTACTCCCATGTGAAATGGTCTATAGGCACTCCTTGCAGCAATGATTCCGGTTATAGAATAGCAGAATAGCAGTATAATTGATTCTGCCATTAATACACTGACTTTTACATAAGAATTTATGAGATCAGGGCCACATATATTTCGCAGCTTAATTTCACCGGATACTTACAGATAATTGGAGAAAAAATTGCAGTGGCCATGCATCCCCTTAAATATCCATGAGCAGGAGTAAAAAAATTCTGAAAAGGATAGTAAAAATTTTTGCATGGTTTATACTCTGCATGATATTGCTCCTTGCCGGGCTGGTAATCGCTTTGCAGTTTCCGGCAACTCAAAATTATATCACTCAGAAAGCCATTCACTTTATTTCAGATAAAACCCATACTAAGGTTACTCTTGGCGGGATTAATGTCGCATTTCCAAAGTCAGTTGTGCTGAAGGATTTGTTCCTGGAAGACCAGCAGCATGATACATTGCTTTACAGCCACCGCTTTGCTGTTGATATTGACATGATGAAATTGTTTTCACATCATATTGAATTGAATGCTATTGATGTTGAAAATTTAACAAGCCATGTCTCGCGGTCAAAAGCAGACAGCAGCTTTAATTTTGATTTTCTCATCAAGGCGTTTGTAAAAGAACCACCTGCTGATACTACTACCCAACCCGGATGGAAATTTTCGCTGAGCAATATTCATCTTGAAAAAATATTTTTCACTCTTGATGATGATGTCGCAGGAAGTCAGATGGCTTTCAGGATCGGAAATTTCAAAACACATTTCAAAGACTTTGATCTGGATTCAATGAAATTTGATATTGAGAACATTGATTTGGTAAATACGTCAGCGTCTGTTATACAAACCAAAACATCTCCGGCTCCTGCTTCAGAAAATACCTCACCTGAAATGCCCGGATATAATGTGAATGTGCACGGGATCAATTTGTCTGCCGTAAGCCTTCTTTTCCAGACACCGCAACAAATACTGGATATGAAAATCGGACAAGCCTCAGTTGTAACTCATAACATGAGCATTGCAGATCAAAAAATTGAACTGGAAAAAGCTGCCCTAAGCGACAGCAAAATTTATTTTACCATTAACAAAATAATTACCACTGATACTGTGGCGCAGAAAGCAAAAGAAGCTGTTACAACTACCGAATCGCTTCAGCCTTCCTGGAAAGTGACTCTTGAGGACCTGGATTTGAAAAATAATGTTATGGGCTTTAACAACTTCAATTCACCAGAACTCAGCCAGGGGATTGATTTTAATCATCTGTTGATTTCAGGAATTGATGCCGATGTAAATTCCATCAGCTATGATGAGAAAAACATTACAGCGGACATCCGGGAGCTAAAAATGAGAGACCAGAGCGGGTTTGAGCTGAAACATTTTCAAGCGAAAATTACTTACGATTCTACCCACGCTGAGCTTGCAGAACTTGACCTGCAAACAGCTAACAGTCAAATCAGGAGATACATTTCTGTTACCTATCCTTCCATTGATGCAATTGCAGATAATATTGGCGATCTGAAAATAAATGCGGATTTTGAACACACAGTGATTGGCTTAAGTGACGTATTGCTGCTGCAGCCGGAACTGGCGAAATCGCTTCAGTTAAAAAATCCGGAATTCCAGAGCATCCGGGTCAATGCGAAAGTTAACGGGGTAGTAAAAGACATTTATATTTCTAAAATGGAGGTGAGGGCAGCGGGTAATACGGTGCTGATCATGAAAGGAAACATTAAGGGACTTCCCGATGCAGCATCTGCCTATTATGATATCAGTTTACAAAAATTTTCAACTACCAATGCTGATGTGCGATCGCTGATAAATTCATCCATGCTGCCTTCCGCCATTGCCATTCCTGCTGCCTTAACAATGAAAGGGTATTTCAAAGGGTATATGAAAAAGTTTAATGGTGCGGCTGATATCAGTTCTTCATTTGGCAATGCATCCGCCAAAGTTCACATGGAAAAAAATGAAGTGTATGCGGCAACATTCTCATCGGATCATCTGGATTTGGGAAAATTACTCCGGGATACAACACTCGGGCCCGTAACTAT
>JBDSEA010000095.1:0-6111 GCA_039920305.1 Chitinophagales bacterium | reverse complement strand
TTCTTAAAAAAACTTTTTTACATTTCGGAAATGAAAACGTGTCATTGCAAGCTCTTCAGTTGTCGGTGAACAAACACCGACAATGGCTCTCGCACAAGGAACACCGACAAGGGCAAAAAATCGAATATCTTCATGGTACGATTCGAGGTTTCATAAGAGTCAAAAAATTCAGACATGAAACAAAACACACTTTCAAACACATTATCTTCTCATATTACCGCAAAGCTTCACAGAATAAATTTCCAAAACAATAAATTAAATAAACTATGCCTGGTCTGCTTCATTTTTAATTTCTCATTTCTCTCCTGCTCTTTTGCACAAGGCACATGGACACAAAAGGCAGACTTTGGAGGAACGGCAAGATATCTCGCCACCGCTTTTTCAATTGGAAACAAGGGATACATTGGGACAGGATATGACGGAAGCTATCGTAAAGATTTCTGGGAGTGGGACTGTGCAACAAATGTGTGGACACAAAAGGCAGACTTTGGCGGAACAGCAAGGTGGGAACCCGTTGGTTTTTCCATCGGCATCAAAGGATATATAGGTACCGGGTTCGATGGAGTGTACAAACAGGATTTCTGGGAATGGGATCAGGCTGCCAATTCGTGGACGCAAAAGCAAAATTTTCCGGGTGCCGCAAGATCCACCGCTGTCGGGTTTTCGATTGGAACCAAGGGATACATTGGTACAGGAAATATTCCTGTGCCACCTTATAAGACACTTGATTTTTGGGAATGGGACCAGTCAACTGATACGTGGACGCAGATTGCAGATTTCGGTGGAACAGCAAGATATTTTGCAACGGGATTTTCCATGGGCACCAAAGGATATGTAGGCACCGGATACGATGGAGCCTACAAAAAGGATATTTGGGAATGGGATCAAGCAAGCAATACGTGGACGCAAAAGGCAGACTTCGGGGGCACGCAACGATATAGCGCGGTCGGGTTTTCGATTGGAGCAAAAGGATATATCGGAACGGGATACAACAGTGATATAAATACTTTGTTTCAGGATTTCTGGGAGTGGGACCAGGCAAGCAATTCGTGGATACAAAGAGCAAACTTTGGAGGAACGGCAAGAGAATATGCAGTTGGTTTTTCAATAGGAAACTGTGGGTATATAGGTACAGGAAATGCTTCTGATGCAGCATACAAGAAGGATTTCTGGGCGTGGAATGATACCGGAGCATGTTGTACCGTAGTGATCCTTCCCATAGTGCTAACCTCTTTCTCCGGATTTAACAGTGGGGAAGGAAATGTTCTCGAATGGGTTACTGCCTCAGAGCATAATAATGCCTATTACTCTGTAGAAAAAATGAGAGAAGATGGCTACTTCGAAGAGATCGGAATAGTGGACGGTGCCGGAGAAACAGCATTTTCTACCTCTTACTCATTCACTGATGATCAGGTGCTCCGGACAACCGAATATTACCGGCTTCAACAGGTAAATTCTGACGGTACCTATACCTATTCTTCGGTCATTAATATCAATGCCGCCCTGGCTGATGAAGTGAAACTCCTTACCGGTGATCTTGCAGGCCATTATTCCATCGAGGGTATTGCGGATCAACCCCGGTTATTCTGCTACGCGATTTACAATGCCAGTGGGCAGCTGGTTCGGCGCAGCCCCGTGATGAATCTTCAGCAGCATTTTATTGAACCGGTTTCACTGGAGGGTTATGCAGGAGGAACGTATCTTGTGGAAGTTTTACTCGGAACCACCCGCCGGACTTTCGAAGTTATCAACCGGTGATTTCAATAGGCATTGAGATTGCAACGGTACGTGTTGGGCGTGTTAGCGATTCACGCAGAAAAAATACGTGATAAATTCCATGGAAATCCTTTTTGTTGCCCTGTTACGCCTGCTGCCCTCGTTTGCAGCGGGGTTACGATAATTCAGTAACTCAAAAATCTTTTGTATTTCGAAAAGCCTGCCTGCCATGCCTTTGCAGAGAAAACGTGAAAGGGATTGCGATTTGGTTAACCGTAAATTTGAATCACTAACTTAGCATCCAAAACAATTTGAATTGCACAGCACTTTTGGTTAGTGGACATGCTTTGATAAAAATGTTTGCAAGAAGTGTCACGCTCGAGGAAGTGAAGGAAGCGATTACCAATGGTGAGATTATTAAATCTTATCCTGAAGACATACCATATCCAAGTTTTCTCTTGCTGAAAATTGTCGATGAAAAAGTTTTGCATGTAGTTGTTGCAAAGAATCCTGGTGATGACAGTTGCATACTGATTACGGTCTACGAGCCCGATGAAAAAATTTGGAGTGATGATTTCAAATCAAAACGATAAAAGATGAAATGCGCAATCTGCAAGAATGGAGAAACCCATCCCGGGTTTGCGACAGTTACACTGGAGAGAAATGAAAGCGTGATCGTTTTCAAAAATGTTCCCGCTGAAATCTGTGATAACTGTGGTGAATTTTATATCGATGAAAAAACTTCTGCTGACTTGCTCAGGAAAGCTGAAACCGCAGTAAGCAACGGCACTGTGTTCGAAGTGCAGAATTTGAAAGTGGCTTGAGGTGTTTGATACTGCACCGCTGAGCCGACATCATCCTCTCTTCCCAAGAAAAAGGGGACAGTGTCGGGCACCTTCTTCTCCTTATCTGCCTTCGGCATTTGGTTAGATGATGATCGCAAGATAATTGTGAGCAGGATTACCTCTGAGCATGAATCTAAGATTTGATTGCGTCGGAATGAGTAATTCAAATCAATTGCTTTCCGTAATTTTCACTTTCAGAAATGGAAATCTTATTCGACCGCATCCGGAACCCCGACAAGGGCAAAGCTTTTACATTTCGGAAACTCATTTTTACCGATGCATCTTGTCACTTCAAAGAACGGAGTTCGGATTCGATTGACAGATGAGCGTTGGATGCACATCACTACCGGTCATCCTGACGTTGCTGATTACTTGTTTGAGATTTTGGCTACCATTGAAAACCCTGATGTGATTTACGAAGGCAATGAGAATGGATTGATCGCTGCAAAATCTTTTCCTGAACTAAGTGATAAATTTGTGGTGATCGTTTACTTAGAAGTTTCTGCTGATGATGGATTCGTGATTACCGCATTCGTCTCAAACAAGAGCCAGGAATTTGAAAAGAAGAAAGTATTATGGAAACTCTCGAGCTAAAAGAATTCTCCTCCGCGCTGCCTTACCTGCTGCGCCACAAAACTGTTTGGTCAAATTATGATGAGCAAGCGGATACGCTCTATCTCCATTTCAAAAAACCAAACCACGCTGATCAAACTGAAATGACCGATGATGAAATCATTATTCGCTATGAGAAGAATGAAATCGTTGGACTTACGATTTTGAATGTGAGTAAGAGGAAGTTGGTTTGAGCAGGTATGTGATTTTAGCAACACCTGAGAGAAGAAATCTTTTTACATTCCGGAAAGCCTGCCTGCCATGCCTTTGCATGGAAAACGTGAGAGTGATTGCGATGGGTAACAGTATATTTGAATCACTGGTTAGATGATGATCGCAAGATAACTGTGAGCAGAATTACCTCTGAGCATGAATTAAGATTTGCTTGTGTCGGAATGAGTAATTCAAATCGATTGCTTTCTGTAATTTTCCCATTCAGAGATGGAAATCTTATTCGACCCATAAGTGCGAGAGCTGCGAACAAAAATGAAACGAACTTTATTATGGACGCTAAGAAAATGCAAGTGGTTTCTCTCCCTGAATACAAAGGAGATCTGAGTAAGTTGTTCGATTTTGAACATCCGATGACTATGAAGGATGCATTTGCCAAGCAAAAGAAGCATGACCAGGTGATCAAAAAACTCAGCAGAGAATTTCGGAAACGATACCGCGAAGAAATGACGAGGTGAATTTGATTGTGAGAAAAGAATTTACCGAAGAAACCCTAATCGCAGAGAAAAATCTTTTTAATAAAAAATTTAGTTTTGCTGATTGGCATATACTTCTAAATGTGCTAACACCGGCTATTGCGATATTGGTCATTATTTTTTTAATAAACCGTATGAACTCATGTCTGATCATAAGATTTTGGTAGGTGGTACCTACTATGATTATAGTATGCCATTTGCAAGCCCATGTTATTAAAATATGTTCGCCTTAAAGGATATAGGTGGTTCATATTGAATCTTCTTATGTCATGCATTGCTGGTTATTGTCGTGGTCAGGAATCGTGTGAGTTTTATAGTTATACGAGCAACTTAAAATACCAAGTGGCTCTAAACTATAAATTAATAGATCCTTTTGGCGTTTTATTACATAATTATGGGGATTATCATCCATTGAAATTTAAACATCCTATTTCAAATTCCTTTGAAGTTGATTTTGGAATTCAAACTAAGCATTTTTTAACTTCAATTTATTTTAAACCATATAAGCTAAGATATTCTCTGGACTTTACTGAATCCATAGACTCGGTTTCAAATTTATCAATAAGCTCTACCGTTTCGGATAGCTTTAAATCGACTAATTTCGGTCTTAGAGCCGGATGGGTTGCATCTCTTAGTCCAAGAATTCAATTTGATATTACTCTTGGAATAAATTATACACATATTTCAAATTCCTTTTTTCAATATGGAACAGGAACTCTTATTGCTGTAGAAGATAGCAATGGGATATTAAACTATAATGAAAGATTTTTTGGACAAGCAATTATTCTTTTAAGAAATCACTATTTGGGTAATTTAGAATTGCAAACAGAAATAAGGTATGCAATAACTAAAATGCTATCAGTTCAAGCAACTATAGCTTATGTGGATAATCCTTTAAGAGCTTTTTCAAATGAGCCGTATGTGTATTGGATAGATTATCGTTTTTACCCTTTGAACGGAACGCATAGCCTTATAAGTTCGGGACAAGCTTATACTCGTTTTAATCAAATTGATTTTGGCATTGGGATAAGTTATAGTTTTTAAAAGGCATCCTCTGAAGGTCTGGATTTGTAACCCCGACTTAACAGAACCGCGGATTTGTAATTCGGGACCATGCAATTCATTCTCAAATTTCAAACTTAATCCCCTGCGCAAGCGGCAAGGTATCTCCGTAGTTAATGGTGTTCGTCTGGCGCCGCATGTATTGCTTCCATGCGTCACTTCCTGATTCCCTTCCGCCACCAGTTTCTTTTTCACCGCCGAATGCACCGCCGATCTCTGCGCCGCTGGTCCCGATGTTCACATTCGCAATGCCGCAATCACTACCGTTCACTGAAAGAAACTGCTCCATCTCCCTCATATTATCGGTAAAGATCGCACTCGATAATCCCTGCGGCACGTCATTCTGCAGGTGAACCGCCTCATCCAGTGTTGTGTACTTCATCAGGTAAAGGAGCGGTGCGAATGTTTCATGCTTTACAACCGGCAAATTGTTTTTCACTTCAGCAATGCAGGGATTTACATAGCATCCCGTCCCGAATTCTTCTCCCTTCAGCACTTCACCGCCGGTTAGGATTTCTCCACCCTGTTCTTTCACCTTTTCTATTGCATTTTGAAAATCTTTCACAGCACCCTCATCAATCAGCGGGCCTACATGATTATCCGGATCGAGGGGGTTTCCAATACTGAGCTGCGAATAGATTTTCATCAGCCTCTGTTTCACATCTTCGTAAACAGATTCATGGATGATCAGGCGGCGAGTGGAGGTACAGCGCTGTCCGCAGGTACCCACCGCTCCGAAGGTAACCGCGCGCATTGCCATTTCAAGATTTGCATTTTCGGAAATAATGATGGCGTTGTTGCCGCCCAGTTCAAGTATGTGCTTTCCAAGGCGCTCACTCACTTTTTGCGCAACACGAATTCCCACCCGTGTGGAGCCGGTAGCAGAGATCAGTGGAATGCGCCTGTCTTCCAGCATCACGTCACCCACTTCTTTCGAGCTTCCTGCAACAAGGCAGCAAACACCTTCAGGCACCTCATTTTTTTCAAGCACTGACTGAATAATCTGGTGAGTTGCTACAGCACACAGCATCACTTTTGACGATGGCTTCCAGACTATTACATCGCCGCATACAAGGCCAAGCATGGCATTCCATGCCCACACCGCGACCGGGAAATTAAATGCCGTGATCACCCCTACGATCCCGAGCGGATGCCACTGCTCATACATG
>JBDSEA010000094.1:0-25365 GCA_039920305.1 Chitinophagales bacterium | reverse complement strand
GAAGGCCGTGTGATTGAAATGGAATTTGAGAATTTCATTTTGTTCAATGTCTATTTTCCCAATGGAGGGCGCGGTCCTGAGCGCGTGAAATACAAGCTTGATTTTTACCAGGAGCTTTTTAGCCGTGCCGAAGAATTGCGCAAGCGCCAGAAGAACATTATCATCTGCGGTGATTACAATACCGCACATAAGGAAATTGATCTCGCCCGTCCGAAAGAGAATGCGAAGAATTCAGGATTTCTGACTGAGGAACGGGTATGGCTGGATAAAATCATTGATATGAACTATGTAGATACTTTCAGAGAATTCAACAAAGACCCGGGGTGGTACACTTACTGGGATGCTTTCCGGAATGCCCGCGAGCGAAATGTGGGCTGGCGGATTGATTACTTTTTTGTGAGCAAGGAAGCACGCCCCTTTGTAGCTAAATCCGACATTCATATGCATGTTCCCGGCAGCGATCACTGCCCGATTGAGCTGGTGATGAATTTTGAAAAGTGAAAGGTGAGCAGTGAAACGTGAGAAGCGATGAGGCTTCGATCGTTTTTCTTCATCCTTCATCAATCCATTAAGTATGTGCATCCCATAATTCCCGATGCCGAATTTGATATTGATTTATTTATTGCTTAATCACCTTGATAACCGAAAAGCCATCAGAAGATACAGCTTTCAAAAAATAAATTCCTGCGGGTAACCCTTCAAGCGAGAATAAGTTCGCCTGGGCTCCGCCTGAAATTGTTTTACTCCACACTTTTGAAACCTTTCCCTCAACATTGGTGAGCGTAAACTCAATCTGTTCTGTCTGCTGCAATTCGGTTCCCACATTCAATTGATCCAGCACAGGATTGGGAAAGACGTGCATTGAAAGATGATGCTGACTTACTATTGCCGGCACTGAAGTAACGGTGCTGTCGAGAATTACATTTTCGTCGCCCGGCTGATAGATCAGGTAGGCAAAGAATACAATCATCATTTCATCAGTAGTGTGCTCACCTGCTGAAACATCCTGCGGGGGGTCGCTTGGATTGTCCGGGTTGTTGACTGTGTTATCGTACGTGGCTTCGCCCCAGAAGGTGGACAGATCAGTGATTCGAATCAGTTTCTGATACTCGTAGAATCCCTGCCAGTGAAAGCTCCATTGCGGAATTGAAATCAGCTTCGTGGTATCACCGCCGGAATTCACCGCATAGGACTTGATTGAGCTGCCCACCAAATGCATGTGAGGAAAAACGGATACAAGAGAAACATCTGTTCCGTTGAGCTTATACTTCTCATGAAAAGTCGCCTCGGTATTTGCTGGAATGAACAGAGGGCCATCCGTTAAGTTCCAGAGATGATTGAGTACGGCATCCATATAAACTTCGCGCGGAGCAGGTTCAATATTAAATTTAAAATTAAGAACAGAGCTGTCAACCTGCCCGTTTTCGCCCGGTGAATAATGTATCTCCAGGCCGATGTCTGCACCGGCCGGAATGCGGATTCCCATGTAGGAAGGCAACTGAAAAATTCCCGAGCCTGGTGCCCATGCTCCTATAATGGTTGCAGTAAAACTGAGCGGGCCCAGGCCATAACTCTCATAGCCCGGAAGCGGATCGAGCTGATCAAACGTCCATGAAGTACTTCCCTCATCATAAAAAAGAACCATGTGGTGAACAACTGAACCGTTACCGGGCAAGTATTCAATTTGATTCAAATAAACATCTTCCGCATAGTTTGAATGAATTACAAAGGTCCGGTACTGATCCACATCGGTGCTGACGGTCCACTCAGGCCACTGAATAGTTTGATCAATAACCGGCATTTGCGAGCCCTCGTTGAAAGTGGGCGGGAGGGGTGCCTGTGCGAGATCGCCGGAAGCCATTCCTGCATCAACCCAGGAAGTAATCGTGCTGATATCAGCATCAGAAAGCAAGCGCTCGTCCTTAAAATGAACATACTCAGGATCAGGTTTCCATGGCGGCATAAGCTTAGCCTCTACATTTGATTTTATCCCCGCTGCATTATATATTGCATCATCGTACGACATCAGGGCAAAGGGTCCAATCCCTCCGGCGTGGTGACAGCTGCTGCAGTTGTTGTAGATGATTGAAGCCACATCATTTGCCCATGTTGGAGACTGCGCCTGCATGAAAAATGAGCGTGAGATAATGAAAAAAGACGATAGGATTATTATTCTGTTCATATGGAGATGTTTTTAACACTTATAGAATTATAGCTTTTGTAAGCGTTACAGGGAATCCTTGCGCCGTTAAAGTTAATTCTACTATCAATAACGCAAAAGAATTAAAAAGATACAGCGCTAAGAAAATAATTGCTCCCGGACTGTATCTTTTCATTTCCCCTCCGTTCTGATATAAAGAAAATCAAATGAAAATATTCAAAACCATCCTGCTATTAACTTTTGCCATCCTGGTTTTATTATCAAGTAACAGTTGCACTGATTGTATCAATGGGAGTGGCAGTACTGTAACCATTGATCGGCCAGTCACTGGCTTTACTTCAATCAGTTTCGGGCTGGAGGGTACCATCTACATCAGCCAGGATACAATAACCACCGTAACTATCACATCACAGCATGATATTGCGGATGATATTATTACCGAAGTTCATGGTGGAGAATTAAATATTTCCAGCAGTCACTGTATCAGGGGTAATTCACCAATTACCATTTTTATTACAACTCCGGATCTAAATGGAGTTCACATGGATGGCAGCGGTGATATGTACGTTACAGGTAACGTGGAAGCTGAAGCATTTGATGTTACGCTCGGAGGTTCGGGAAATATTCACATTTCCGATTCTATCATTGCACCTGTGATGTCAGTAGGGCTGAGTGGCTCTGGCAATATTGATTTATGGGCATTCTGTAATACCATGAATTCAACCATCAGCGGATCGGGAAACATTACCATGAATGGAGCTGCTGATTCTCATACTTCAAGTACATCAGGTTCAGGAAATATCCATGCCTATGGACTCATTACCAGCACAACCAATGTTTCCATCAGTGGTTCAGGAAGTGAAGAGCTTTTTGTTAATGAACTACTGGATGTCACCATCAGCGGCAGTGGGAATGTTTATTATAAAGGAGATGCAACAGTAACTACCCACATCAGCGGTAGCGGTGGCGTTATTCATGTAAATTGATTTTTGAAATAACATTTTCAGCAGGCTGATAACGAGATACCAGACCGTTAAGTGATAATAAAAGGGCATCTTAATCTTTATAATTTTAAAATTCACTTTAGACATAGCTAAATAAAAGGTTGAATCTGAGCATATTGCAATGGAAGAGTTAAAATATATAGAGGCTGCCAAAAAAAATCCGCTACAATTCCGTTACTTCTACGACAAGTATTATAAGGAGATTTATCTGTTCATCAACCGCCGTACTGACGATGAAAATGAAACTGCGGACATCACGCAGCAGGTTTTTCTGAAAGCAATGCAAAATCTCCCGCGATTTGAGTACAGGGGTCTGCCTTTTTCAGCATGGCTTTACCGCATTGCGAGCAACGAGGTAATGCAATACTTCCGTGACGCCTCGAAGATGAGAACTGTAAGCATGGAATCAACAGACATGAATGAGTTGCTTGAGGAGGATGATGTGGATCATGAAAAGAGGGAAGCCGCATTTACCGCCATCAAAAAATTATCTCCGGCCGACCTGGAAATGATCGAGATGCGCTTCTTCGAAAAAAAATCCTTTGCCGAAATCAGTGAGATCAGGGGAATTACTGAAAATCATGCAAAGGTTAGAACCTATCGCATTCTGGATAAGGTAAGAAATTACATCACGCAGGAAATCGGACAGTCATGAAAAATATTAAATTCAGGATCGAATATGTGCCGCTGTCTGATGATCGCATTGAGCGGCATAAGAATTTCGATCAGCTTATGGCTGCGTACACAGCCCATCCCAGGCCATACTGGAAATCACGGTTGTTTAAAAATAAATATCTCGTGTATGCCGGCGGGGTTATAACAGGAGCTGCTATTGCAACGCTTTTCTGGTGGAATGTTAATATCCGGGATAATAGAGAATTAACAATACAGGACTTTCCATTAACACCACCGCAAATTCAGCAGCGTAATGGCAATAAATATCCGTCAGAAGCTAATATGCCAAAAGATAGCTTAGAAGACTTAGCGACAGCAGAAAAAAGATTAACTGAAGACTCCATCATAAAAAGTAAAACTTCAGAAAAGATTGCCTCTGGTAGGAATAACTCTTCATCCGGCAGGGCATCAGTTGATAAGAAGGTGGAGCTTCCAGCAAAAAAAGTGAAACCCGAAATAGCTTCAAATCAACAACAGGTAACTGTAAAAGTGGAGGCGGATGAAATGGCTTCCGGTAAAATGTCAAAAATTTCCCTGGATGCTTACTCTATTGAAGCGCGACCTTCAATAGCAATCCCGGGAAATGACACGATTGCTCCTTTTATTGAAATGGCATCATCTGAAAATCCAGCAGAAATTCCGTATAAAAAATCTTCTTCAGATTCTTTAAATCAATTGTTATATGGATCACCATCATCTGAAAAATCAATATGGCCTGATACGCTTGTCCTGAATAGCGAAGTAACAGCAGCAAAAACCGGCATTCCTTTTTCTTCGATCCCGGAGGATTCTTCCAGGAAAAAAATAAATGTGAAGCTTCCCGGGATTGATTGGAATGATGAAATAAATGCTTCAAAAGCGGCATTAGTAAAAGTTGCGGATTCTATAAGCAAGAAAACAGGGTCCTTACTATCACGTTTATTTCATGAGGATTCAATAAAGGAAGATAGCTCTCCAAAAGAAATTTCGGCTCTTGATTCAGTTCAGGATCCGGTGCAGGATTCATTCAAACACCGCTTTGCACAGGTAACCATTGTTTCACCGGCAGGGACTGATGGCAAGAATGCAAAGGAATACCGTCATAACATCTCATTAAACATATTCCAAGGATACAACGGTGCCCTGGACGGTGTTGAATTCGGCGGACTTGCAAATATTGAAAGAGGTTATGTGACCGGGGTGCAGTTTGGCGGACTAACCAATTTTGCTTTCGGAAATGTGAAGGGGGCACAGTTTGGCGGCTTATTGAATCACGGAAAAAATCTTGAAGGGGCACAGTTTTCGGGATTGACAGCCATTGCAAGCGGCACAATGCACGGTGTCCAGGTTGCCGGTATCACTACCATAGCAGTGGATACCTTCAGCGGCTTACAGCTTGGAGGAGTACTCAACCTTGCCGTTGCAAAAAAGCCATCCTCAGGCTGGCAGGTTGCGGGTGTATCCAATGTTTCGTTAGGCAGTTTAAAAGGCGGTCAGGTTGCCGGTGTGCTGAATGTTGCTAACCGTATTCACGGAACACAAATCGGTCTGATTAACTTTTCAAACCATATCAATGGATTCCAGCTTGGCCTGATCAATATTGCAGATTCTATCGCTGGTGACGCGTTAGGATTGTTGAGCTTTTCAGGAAATGGCATGCATCACCTTGATGTATTCGGGAGTGAAATCCTATATGGAGGCATTGGATTAAAATTCGGCTCTCCCCATATCTATAACATATTTGCAGCAGGGGTGGCTCCATTAAATAACACTACCCGGATTGGGCTTGGGTTAGGTGTAGGAGGTCACTTTCCAATCAGTCGGGTCTTCATTAATATTGATGGCATGTGCTGGAGCATTCACAATAATGACCTCCGTGACTGGAACTATGTAAATCTCTGGAATCAAATCCGGCTGATGGCGGGCTATCAATTTACTAAAGGGCTTGGGGTGTATGCTGGTCCCACTGCGAATGTGCAGGTATATCATAACACCTACCTTCCTGTTGCTTCTTATACCCTGTTCGATAGTCAGGGTAATACCAATATACAGGGGTGGATTGGCTTTGTTGCAGGCCTGCAGTTCTTCTGAGTTTACATAATTCTGTTCAACAATCAGATCAGGACTTGTTTGTAAAATTCTCAGGATGCACTTAATGCTATTTTTAATTCCTGAGTGTTTTAAATTAACTTTCAGAGTCAAGGAATAATTTATGTTCATTTTGTAACTTTCCTCTCCCTGAAATAATGCACTTGATAATCGGTGAATATTAACTCCATAAAAAACGAATCTGATGCAGAGCTGATCTCACGCTATAAGCAATCCGGCGATCCGGCGATTATCGGAGAATTATATGAGCGGTATGCACACCTTGTGCTGGGTGTTTGTCTTAAATACCTGAAGCATTATGAAGATGCAGGTGATGCATCAATTGAAATTTTTGAACAGCTTCTTCAAAAGCTAAAGTCACATGAGATATCGAATTTTAAGTCGTGGCTATATACCGTATCGAAGAACCATTGCCTGATGAAGCTGCGCAGAAAAAACCACCACCTTGAGCTGCATGATGATCTCAGTGAAATTGTGGAAAGCAATCAGGGGCTGCATCCTCCTTCAGTGAATGAGAAAGAGGAACAACTCCGCCATCTTGAAGAAGCTGTTTTGCTGCTAAGCGCTGAGCAGCGGCAATGTGTTGAGTTGTTCTATCTGAATGAATTGAGCTACGAACAGATCATGCTTCAAACAGGATTTACCTTCAGGGAAGTAAAGAGCTATATTCAGAATGGAAAAAGAAACCTGAAAATTGAATTGAGCAAAGCACATGAGCGAAAAACTACTTGACATATTCAGGCCGCAGGCTGATTGCATTCCTGAAGATATGCTCACCAGGTACGCCGGGGGAGCGCTCTCCTCTGCAGAAAAAAGGATTGTGGAAGAACATCTTTCAGAATGCGTTTTCTGCTCGGATGCAATGGATGGCATCATGCAGGAAGTAAGCGTGCAGAAATTTCATTCTCAGCTTTCTGCTCTGAAGAAAAAAGTTCATAATAAAACTAAAAGTGCCGAACATGCCTCCACTTTTCCATATACAAGACTTCTGGCGGTTGCCGCAACCCTCTTGCTGCTTGCAATATGCGCATGGTATGTTCAGTATGCAGTAAATAATAATCCTCAAAAATTATTCATCAGTCAGTTCGAGCCCTATCCCGTTCCGCAAATTACTAAGGATATGCAGCAGACTACTCCGGGAGCTAATGACAGCTCTGCTGCATTGGATTCAAAGGATAACACTTCACTTACTGATACTTATTTGATTCTTCCGGGGAATGAAAAAGTGAAGACACCGGAAAAAAAAGATGTCCTGCAGATTGATGCAATAAAACCTCAGTCAAAAATTGCGGCAAATCATGAGGTCGCGCCCTCCGCAGAGGGCGACGTGATGCAACCTTTGAATCCTGATTCATTTAACGCATCTTCAGAAATGAAAAATAATGATGCAGAAGCTCCACAGCCTGCATTAACAAGCAGAAGCAATGCTGCTTCACAGGAGCAAGCAGGAGATGAAATCCAAAGTCAAAACAACTCCATGGCTAATGATCATTTCAGCAGGGCAATGTCTTCGTATCAGACCAGTTTTTACGCTGAGGCCCTTACTGAATTTCAATCAGTATTAAAGCTCGATCCTGACAATGCACCTGCAAATTTTTATGCGGGTGTCAGCTTGCTTGCAATGAATAATGCAATCGAGGCACTCATATATTTCGGGAACACTGATCAAGCTGATAATCCATTTTATGAGGCAACATTATGGTACCAGGCGCTATCCTATATCAGCCTGGAAGATAAAAAGCAGGCAGCAAAGCTTCTCGAAAAAGTCATAAAGCTCCATGGTGAGTACAAAAAAAAGGCAGAAGAGACATTGAGGCAGCTTTGATTTTTTTTTAATAGTATTCCGTGCTCTGAAGGCCTTATCCTAAATTCCTGCCGCAGGTTTTACTTAATCAGGTGGATGGGGGGAAATTGCTCATACTGAGGTTTTAAATTTTCCGATAGGTAACTATTTTGATTTCGGAAAGAAAGATCATTGACTCTGTAAATCCATTGAGCATCAACCAAATCACTATAATTCTGCCGGGCTTCTTCTCTTGCTTGTATTTTTTTAATAATGGAATTTGAATCTGCATAAGCTCATTGACTTCATCGGAATTATGAGGTAATTCTTATTTCAGAAATTACTTCATCACAAGTACAGGGGAATAAAAAAAGGGGCTCGATTGCTCAAGCCCCTTTTGCAATCTGCTTAACCAAAAGCTATTCGCTTTTCACAACCTTGATCATTTTCTCATTGAGGCCCTGTGCTACTTTTACAAAGTAAACGCCCGCCGTAAGTTCTTCATTTATTTCAAAAGGAACGGTTGCATCAACCTTTGTGTATGTGTGCAGTGTTCTTCCGCTAAAGTCAAGCAAGGTAACTGTTGCAGTTTCTGAAGAGCCCGTTGCAATATTCACGCTTACTGATTTGGTGAACGGATTGGGGAAGGCAGATGCATCAAATGCTGCAGTACTCACACCACCAAGCTTGCAGGTAATAACCACATTTACAACTGCAGATGTTTTTGCACAACCGGTAGCAGTAATGGTAACTTTTACCTTGTAGGATCCTGATACGCTTGCAATGTATGTTGAATTGGTTGCGCCCGCAATCGCGCTATTATTTAGATACCACTTGTATTTAACACCCGTATTAGGATTGGCATTTGCTGATAATGTAATTTTTCCGAAAGAACATGCACTCTTTGTGATGGTAGTGGCAGGCTTTGAATTAACTATGACTATTACAGTACCTGAGCATCCTGCGCTGTTGGTTGCAGTATAAGTTGTTGTTGAGTTTGGGTTGGCTGTTACAGTAGCGCCCGTTGTTACATTCAACCCGGTTGCTGGAGCCCATGTCCACGTTCCGTTTCCACCGGAAACAGAGGCAGTAAGACCAACAGATTTGCCTTTGCAAACGGATGCTGAGGACGGGGTAATTGTAACAAGGCATGCATTGTTTTGTACAATCGGGAAAATTCCATTTCTTGTTCCTAAACTATAATCATCCCAGTAAGAATGCCATTTGCCATCACCCAGTAAAGGATTAGTTGATTTATGCACCAGTTCCCAGGCAAAATTGCTGGCTGAATCAGCGCAGTCATCAAACAGATCAGGGTTGACCACAGCAACGGCACGGGCAGAATCATAAACCATTATTCCGCTTACCTTTTTGTAATCAATCTTGAATCCCGCATGGAAATTGCCTCCGGCAGGCATGGTGATGGGTGTGGTGAAATAGACTGTGGTAAGGTTGCCTGCTGCAATATCGGCGGCAATGGATGAATGAGTAACATCCGCATTTCCTAACTCAGCTCCGGGAGATTTGCCCGCACCGGTTGCATCCCAGACTTTTACATGAATCTTTTGTGTTGTAGATGTGTAAGTCGCCACGCCAAAAAACATCCACAAGCCATTGATTTGAGAACCCGGTACTCCCGTGTATTGCTCAGATTTTGCGCTGTCTAAATAAGAGTTGTGTCCTGATAAAAAGCCGCTGGATCCAAAGGCCGGGTTAAAGCTCCAGATGTAAAATAAACTGTCGCAAGGCTGAAGATTTCCGAAAGTGTCAATGGTTGGACGATCTTCACCAAATTTGATATGTTTGATTTGTCCGCTTTCTTTTTGAAGCTGCCAGGCGTTTCTGGGAGCATTTGGTTGCTGACCGAATGCACTGAAGCCAATCAGTACAATCAGAGCCATAAATAGGGAAAGTCTTTTCATGTTTTTAATTTGAGTTTAAATAAAGAATTTTTTATTGAGCCATCAAATGTATACCATGCATTGTATTGTATAAGCGCCTTGCTGACATTTTTTTTATATCTTCTTAAAAATTGAAATCTTCCCTGATCCATTCCCATTTTCCGGTATTTCAATTTAAAATCCGAATTATAACATGGAGTTAGCTTCACGATTCCATTGTTGGAATGATGATTGCCAAATGAATTACCTTTATAAAAAACAACTCAATATGAAATCACTGATGAAACTTTTATTAGTAACAGTAATCATGGGAGGTGCTGGTACTGCATTTGCGCAGATATCAAAGAAACCCCCCCCATCTCAGGAGCAGGTACCGCAGGCTGATCCTTCGGGAAAAAAATCGCAAACCGATCCTTCGGTAAAGGATGATGCAAGCAAGGATTTTGAAAGCCGGATGGCGAAGTTCCAGGAATCATACAGCAAGATGCAGGCTAAGTCATCGAAAGTGAAAGATCCAAAGATGAAAGCCGACCTGGATGCCATGCTTGTAAAGATGAATACGATCAATAATGACTACAACGGGATGAAAGCAACAGGTGCCGGTGAGCAGCAACAAAAACAGCAGAAAATTCAGACGGATATGAAGGAGCTTCGGAAAATGCATGATGATATGAAAGCGAAGTATGGCGAGCAAATGGGTGGAAAAAAGAAGGGTGCACAAGCGCAGCCTGCTGATCAGAATCCCCCGAAAGAATCAGGTGAGGATTTGAAATAGTTCAAAATAAAATAAAGCTTTGTAATCCGTTCTGGCTGCCAGAACGGATTACTTTTAACATCAGTTGAGGATTGCTGCAGCTTCTTTTCGCTCACCGATCTGCTGCCTCCACATGGCATAATACAATCCTTTTTCCCGGATCAGATCAAAGTGCTTGCCTTCCTCTACAATGGAACCTTTCTCTAAAACATAGATACGATCTGCATGCATGATAGTAGAAAGGCGGTGGGCAATCATGATGGTAGTGCGGTCACGGCTCTGTGAAACGTCGCGGATCACAGATGTTATTTCTTTTTCAGTTATTGAATCGAGAGCGGATGTTGCCTCATCAAATACCATAAGCCGGGGCCTGCGAAGCAAGGCACGCGCAATAGACAGCCGTTGTTTTTCACCGCCCGATACCTTGACGCCACCCTCCCCGATCATCGTATCAATGCCTTTATCGGCTCGGGCAAGAAGAGACTGACAGGCAGCTTTATCAAGCACCGCATACATCTCTTCATTTGTTGCCTCAGGGTTCACAAAATGCAGGTTCTCCTTTATGGTTCCCGAAAATAGCTGCGTATCCTGTGTTACAAACCCTATCTGCTCCCGCAGCTCATCCAGGTCAATGTTATTACCATCAACATTGTTGTAAAGAATATGACCCTCATTCGGGCGGTATAAGCCAACGAGTAATTTAACGATGGTTGTTTTACCGGAACCGCTCGGACCTACAAGCGCAATGGTTTCTCCGGATTGAACCTGGAATGTTACATTTTTTACTGCGTATGTTTTTGAGCTTTGATGCCTGAATGAAACATTCCCGAATTCTAATTTCCTTATCTCTCCTATATCATTTGGCTTCACCGGACGCGGTTCGCGAGGCGTATTCATGATGCCGGTGAAGTTCGCGAGTGAAACCTCTGCCTCGCGGTAAACGTTGATGATGTTACCCAGTTCCTGTAGAGGACCGAAGATAAAAAATGAGTAAATGAAGAGTGTAATGAAATCTCCCACATTGATCTTTCCTGTATAAATAAGGTACATCATCACACCCAAAATGGTGACCCTTAAAAAATTGACGCATGTTCCCTGGATAAAGCTCAGGCTGCGGATGTACCGTACTTTCTTTAATTCCAGTCCAAGAATTTTCGTAGTGGTATTGTTCAAGTGCTTTATTTCCTGTTGCGCAAGTCCTAAGCTTTTTACAAGCTCGATGTTACGGAGCGACTCGGTGGTGGCTCCGGCAAGTGCAGTCGTTTCATTCACAATAATTTTCTGCATCTTTTTGATCTTCTTGCTCAGTATGCTGCTGATGATCCCGATAATGGGAATGGCAGAAAAATAGATAGGGGCGATGATCCAGTACACCGTGATGCTGTAGATGGTTACCCAGATGATTCCTACTACGGAGGTAAAAAGGATATTCACCATGCTGTTCAGCAGCTTTTCCATATCCTGCCTCACTTTTTGAAGCTTGCCCAGCGTTTCACCGCTGCGCTGATCTTCGAACACTTCATATGATAGCTCGAGTGAATGGCGAATGCCGTCAGTATAAATATCAGCCCCCGTCTTTTGAATGATCACATTCAAAAAATAATCCTGAAAATTCTTGGCGATGCGGGAAATCATTGCTACACCAATCAGCCCGAAAAGAAAGATGCCGATCTGTTTGAAAAACAATGATGGCACGGGGTTTTTAATGGTGGATACAAAATTGACCATCTTGCCGAGAATCAGGGGGTCCATCATTGAAAAGCCCTGGTTGATTGCCGCAAGCAAAAGAGTAAATGCAACGAGTTTCCAGTATTTTTTTAGATATGATAATAGTATCTTCATAAAGTATTACCGTATTGGCGGGGCAAAGAAAAGATTTGTAACGGAAGTCCAGTCAATTGAGTTCAAGGGAGGAGAAAAACCGGGAGTGATCAGCCTTTGGTTTTAAAATGATTCGCTCAGAGTGTTGCATCTAACCATTTTAAGATTCGCGCATGGCAATCATTTCTTCTGAATTAATTCATTATTTATTCCTCGATCGTCAATATTGAAATCTGTTCCTGGCTTTATCAGACAATTTCCGCCTGTGATTATTACGCAAAGCTCTTTCTTTCTCGGTTAATTCCCCTGCCTTTTTAGCCGGCTTTACATGAGGATGCGCTGCAAAATATTCCTCAAGCAATTCTTTAAATCTTTTCTTCATGGTTTGTATTGCAATCAGTATTCAGGAAATCAATTTGCTGAGAAAAATTTTACCATTGCGTTTCTTTTTAAAATATTCTTATTTGTTCAGCATCATATCACCGCTAACTTTGCCGAACTTTTTGCTCCGGATAATACTTTACCCTTTTTAAAATCCAGCACACATGAACGAGGTATTTATAGTAAGCATGGCACGTACGCCTGTCGGAAGTCTTGGCGGGTCACTGTCAACCCTTCCTGCCACCGAGCTTGGATCGCAATCAATTAGGAAGGCGATGGAGCGCGCAGGGATTACCGGCGAACAGGTTGAGGAGGTAATTATGGGTAATGTAATACAGGCAAACGTGGGCCAGGCTCCTGCGCGCCAGGCTGCTTTGCATGCCGGTGTGAATGTGAATGCTAACTGCACCACGGTAAATAAAGTTTGCGCTTCAGGATTGAAAGCAATCATGCTGGGAGCCCAGTCCATCATGCTGGGTGATAAAGATATAGTGGTTGCCGGAGGGATGGAAAGCATGAGTAGCGCCCCGTATATGATTCCAAATGCACGAAGTGGTTACCGGTATGGCAACGGAGAAATTGTAGATGCGGTAGTACGCGATGCTTTACAGGATCCGTATTCAAAGGAAATGATGGGAAACAGCGGTGACCGGTGTGCAAAGAAATATGATTTTTCACGTGAAGAACAGGATGCATACGCCCTGGAATCGTATCGCCGTTCTGCAGAGGCTTACAAAAACAATTCCTTTAAAGCCGAATTGTTTGATGTGGAGATCAGGGGCAGGGGCGAAAGCACCTATGTAAAAGAGGATGAGGAATATAAAAAGCTGAAGTCTGAAAAAGTGGCTTCACTCAAGCCTGCATTTGGTAAGGACGGGACTGTAACTGCGGTGAATGCATCCAAGATCAATGACGGGGGTGCTGCGGTAGTATTGATGAGCGGAGAGAAAATGAAAAAGCTCGGGTTAAAGCCTCTCGCAAGAATACTTGGGTTTGCCGATGCTGAGCAGGCTCCGGATGATTTTCCCACATCTCCTTCGCTCGCTATTCCGATAGCAGCAAGAAAAGCAGGCCTTGATGTAAAAGAGATCAATTACTTCGAAATCAATGAGGCATTCGCCAATGTCGCAATGGCTAACATCAAGCTGCTCAATCTCGATCCGGCGAATGTGAATATCTACGGCGGTGCAGTTGCCCTCGGGCATCCCGTAGGCGCCAGCGGAGCACGCATTACCTGTACCCTGATTTCAGCGCTCAAAAATAATTCTGCCCGATATGGCGCTGTGGGAATTTGTAATGGAGGGGGAGGAGCCAGTGCCATGGTGATAGAAAATGTAATAAACTGAGCAGCTTTTATTGAACGGCATCCACGAATTTGACATCAAAGCTCACACGTAAAGGATTAAGGCCGGTGCCGGCACCGGTAACGCTGCTGATCTTTATCAATCCATAATTATTATTGGCGCTTCGGAAGAAGATGCAATTCATCTTACCTGAAATATCAAGAGCATAATCTGATGGAACAAGTTTCCTGATGAGATAATCGGTAGTAATGGTATCAAAATTTGATTGCGTGAAGGAAGTATTCATGAAGCTGGTGAACAGCGCATCCTCATAAGTAAGCAAGCCATAAAGGCTTCTGTAGCTCGGATTAATGATAGATGGCTTCTCATTTGCCATTCCAAAAGAAAGCTCAACCAAATCCTTTACCTCTGCCGCCTGGTAAAACGGAAAGCTTGCATTAAAATAACAACCGAAAAAAGGATCATCATCGCTTGAGCATGAAGCATTCAGATCCTCCGTCAAAGTATTCACTTTATCCGGTGAACTTTGAAGAACCGGAACTGCAAGCTCAGCATCATTACAGCTATCCATGATCACGATCAAAGCACACAAGAGATATATTTTTGAAAAAGTCTGAAGCATATTTTATACTTCCTTCAAAATTAAGTCATGTTATAATCAACCGGATAGACTCCATAAAACCCTTTAATGAAATGAATCGTAGATTCGCGAAACAAAAAAACTAAACTAATGAAAAAACTATTTGTAATTGCGATTGCTTTTAGTGCTGCCTTTTCTGCACAGGCCCAGGATAACCCATCTACGCCCCCTGCTACAACTTATTCCACCAAACAGGCAGAAATGCATGATTGCGTGATGATGAAGGATGGTAAAATGTGGGTAATGAAGGATGGAAAAACCATGGCTATGGATAATGAAATGACAATGGAAAATGGCACAGTGGTTATGTCAGACGGACACTACATGAAAAAAGGTGGTGAGAAAATGATGCTGAAAAATGGTGAATGTGTTTACATGGATGGAAAAATGATGATGGCGGATAAGGACATGCACATGGACATGCATAATTGTGTAATGATGAAGGATGGAAAAATGGTGATTATGAAGGATGGAAAGATGATGACCATGAATAGTGAAATGACCATGAAGAACGGAACAATGGTTATGACTGACGGACATTACATGATGAAGGGGGGCGAAAAAATGATGCTGAAGAATGGCCAGTGCGTGGATATGGATGGGAATTTAAAAATGGACGCTCACGATGAAATGAAATAATAGCGAATAGCTTAAATTCCGGAACCCATCCTGCGCGAGTATGATGGGTTTCTTATTTAGGGAAATAATTAAATTACAGTCACGTTCGTAGGTCAGCAATAAAAATTTTTCTGAATGGTTCTCATTCGTATTTTCCTCCTGTTTCTGCTTTTTGTTACTGGCACTACTCAGGCAAGGAGCCAGGGTATTTCCCAGAATAATACCCAGGTTCTGAACCGTTACCAGGATACCCTAAAAATTCTAAATGATTCCCTGCTTGATGCTTCAAATGATATGGCACGTCAAACCTATTGCTATCAATTCATCAAAACCATGGTGAGGGCATTGAAAGTAGAAGGCTCATTTAATTTTTCATTCGATTCATTGCAGCGAATCTCCATACTCACCTCCAGGGATCATGCATTCCGCATCCTTAATTGGGTTCTTCGGTTTGATGACAGCACTTACCGTTATTATGGAACCATTCAAATGAATGACCCGGGGCAATTGAAAATATTTCCGCTCTTTGATTTTTCATCCTTCATTACAAAGCCACAGGATACGATCACCAGTCATGAGCATTGGTTTGGCGTACTTTATTATGAAATGATGGAAGTAAAATCTCCTTCGGGGAAACCTTATTACATTTTATTCGGGTGGGATGGCAATGATGCACGCAGTAATAAGAAGGTGATCGAAGTGCTTTCATTCAACAGCAAAAAGCAACCTGTATTCGGCTCTTCCCTTTTTGACTTCGGAAAGTATAATGAGCGTAATAAGATAAAGCGCTTTATTCTCGAATACAAAGAAACGGCCCGTGTTTCAATCCGCTATGATCATGACCTGGAAATGATCATCTTCGACCACCTGCAGCCGGAAAGTCCTGCAACCATCCATGATTTTTCAACCTATATTCCTGACGGTACCTACGAAGGATTTCGCTGGGAAAATGGTAAGTGGCATTATACTGAAAATGTTTTTACCTCCATTCAGCAGGAGCCACCCTTTCCCGATCCGGTTAATTTTGATAAGCAGAAAAAAGTCTATACTCCGAAATGACCGGAGCCGCAATAGCTGCGTGACTCATTTCTGTTTTTCCCCGATATTGCGCGCAGAAATATTTTTATGAGTACAGTATTCCTTCGCAATGATAAAAAGCTGATCCGCCGGTGGGCGATGTATGACTGGGCAAACAGTGTTTACTCTTTAAGCATAGCCACTGCTGTTTTTCCAATTTATTATACATCTGCCACGAATGCAGTGAATAATGGAACTGTTCATCTTATCGGCAGGGATTTCAATAACGATGCATTGTATTCCTATGCTGTTGCCTTTTCTTTCCTGATCGTAGCACTTATTTCACCATTGCTTGCACCCATTGCCGACATTAAAAAAGCAAAGCTCGGTTTTATGAAGTTCTTCTGCTACCTCGGGGCAGCAAGCGTTATGGCGCTCTTTTTTTTTACCGGAGAAAATATTGAATGGGGGATCCTGTTTTTTGTCCTCGCCAGCGTGGGCTTTGCAGGAAGCCTGGTCTATTACAATGCCTATCTTAAAGAAATTGTGGACGAAGGTGATATGGACCGTGTAAGCGCAAAAGGTTTTTCCCTCGGTTATATCGGAAGTGTGATCCTGCTGATCATCAACCTCGTAATGGTCCTGAAGCCGGAATTATTTGGTTTTAGCGGTAAGGATGAAGCGGCGCGAATCTCCTTCATAACCGTGGGGATATGGTGGATTGTATTTGCACAAATACCATTCAATGCACTCAAAAGATTTAAGTATGTGCCGCCGGTAAGGGAAGAAAATGGTGCGGGCCAAAGTTTAACCTCAGGCACCATGTTTGGCGGATATCAGGAACTGAGGAAAGTATGGAATGAGATCCGGCTTCTGCCTTCGCTGCGCAATTTTCTTTTTGCATTTTTCTTTTACAACAGTGCTGTTCAATCGGTGATGTATCTCGCCACCATCTTTGGAAGTGAAATAGTATTTAGGGATGATGAAAATGGAGAAGCAAAACTGATCGTTTGCGTGCTGATTATCCAGCTCGTTGCCATTGCCGGTGCGATGCTGTTTTCACGCGCGTCAAAAAAATATGGAAATGTAATTTCAATTTCAATTGCCATCATCATATGGATATGTATCTGCATTTTCGCTTACTTTCTTGAAACTCAGATGCAATTTTATATAGTGGCTTTTGCAGTAGGTATGGTGATGGGTGGCATCCAGTCGCTGTCCCGGTCAACCTACAGTAAATTAATTCCTCCCACTAAGGATACTGCATCGTTCTTTAGCTTTTTTGATTCCACTGAAAAAATCGCCACGGTATTCGGGACCGCTATGTATGGCATTGTAACGGAAATTACCGGGAACATGAGAAATTCAATATTGTTCCTGCTTCTTTTTTTCATCATTGGGCTGTTGTTGCTCCGGAGGGTCAGAAAGGAAAAAGCGTTATTACCCGCACCGGTAATTTAATAGAAAATGCTGTATGAGCTTGGTTGTAAAGTGAATCTATTTCAGCTGCATTGAATTTTTCCCGCCTTACTTTAGCGCGCAAATTTTCAGCGATTGAAAGTAAGCCTGTTTATACCCTGCTTTATAGATCAGATATTTCCTGAAACCGGCTTTAAGGTGGTGAAGCTGCTTCGGAAGGCGGGCTGCACTGTTACTTATAATCCTAGCCAGACCTGTTGCGGTCAGCCTGCCTTTAATGCAGGCTTCTGGGATCAGACAAGGCCGGTGTGTGAAAAATTTATACGTGATTTTGCGGGAGCTGATTATATCGTGTCACCCAGTGGAAGCTGTGTTGGATTTGTAAGGAATTTCTATTCAGAGCTGTTTGAGAATTCTGCCATGCATAATGAGTGCAAGGAGCTGCAGCGAAATACATATGAGCTTACTGAATTTCTGGTAGATGTACTGCACATGACTGATTTTGGGGCAAAACTGGATGCAGTTGCCACGTACCATGATGCTTGCGGAGCCCTGCGGGAATGCAAAATCAAGGATGCGCCCCGCACCCTTCTTGCAAAAGTTGAAGGTCTGGAGTTGCGTGAAATGAATGAAAGTGAGACCTGCTGTGGCTTTGGGGGAACATTCGCAGTAAAGTTTGATGATATATCCTCTGCAATGGCGCAGCAAAAGACTTCCAATTCCGTTGCTACCGGCGCTCAATATGTTATTTCCACTGATCTTTCATGCCTGATACATATTGATGGCTTTATCCAGACCCAGAAAACTGATATTAAAGTGATGCACATTGCCGATGTGCTGACTTCAGGATGGTGATTTATATTTCAGGCGCACCGTGGGATTTCACAGATCATATTCATAGCCAATTGCCAGAATGTGGTTTTGGTTTCTTGCGTTAACATTAAATTCCTGCTGCATCAGGTAAAAGATTTTGAAGGAATTTTTCTTGTTTAAATTAAAATTGGTTCCCGCATTCAGCCGGTATTCATCAAACTTGTTTCCACGGTAATAGAATATTCGATAAAATAATTCTCCCGCAATAAAGGGCTTCCACTTTTTTGTGACCTTATATTCAAGGGTAAGTTTCCCCCTCAGGTAATTGTTATCATTAAATCCATCCACAAAATCGTGCTGCAGGCGGGCACGGGGAGTTATTGCAAGTTTTTTTTTCTTCCATGAATAATCAATGTCTGCATAAACGCGATGATCAATTGCATGAGGCCTAAAAATAAGCCGGTAGTTTCCTGATATCCTCACATTCTTCATTGCCTCGTACTTAATACCGGCATCCGTAAATGTTTGACGGAGCTTCGTGGAATTTTCATTTAAACGCAGCTGCTGCTGAGCAGATGCTGAGACCTTCTTTAAAAAAGACTTCTGAAAAGAAACGGATGACCAGGTTTGAAAATCCTGAACCTGCGCATAGCAATCTGCAATTGAGAAATAAAATACAGGCACCGCGAACAACAGAAAAAGCTTCAATGCTCTTGTTTATTTTCAAAATAAAATATCCTGATGGTAGCTGTATCCCGTGTAAAGTCAATTCTGCCTATTTCCACCCGGTGCACATCCAGCCCTGTCCTTTCTTTAAGATCATCGAGAAGCTTCCCGTAATTCTCAGGCCGGATGTTTTCAATCTTTTCATATTCCACTACTTTTTCGGATGCATGCCGCACCAGCCATCTTTTTTCCATTACAAAAATGATGACTACAATCATGAGGTTTGCGGCGAGCACCTGTACGATGCTCACATTTTGATTGCCGAGTGAATTGATCACGCCGATGCTGATCACCAGGAACAGGTAGGCCATATCAACCACTGAAACATTCAGCGTGCGGTAGCGCAGCACTGAAAAGACCGCAAATAATCCGAATGCCACACCTATTTCCAGCTGTGTGTTCTTCATCATATAACAAAGCAGGAATATGATGAGATTAAAAAGAAAGTAGGTGAAGAAATAATCCTTGTTCTTGTGAACCGGGTAGTACAGCCACCGGATGATCACATAAACGATGAAAAAATTAAATGCAAACCTCGCGAAGAAATCAATCAGCTCTGCTGAGTTAAAGAACTGGGGAGCCGTGATTGCCTGCAGCATCAAAACACTAATGGAGGGCATAAATTTTATTTAGCTTATTCAATTTAGGCTTGAAGCGGTTGTGCCTGATCCCGGGGTGTGTAAGCACAATACCCATGCAATATTTGCTGATGTTCACCGGAAAAATTCTTTTTTCCTGCATGAGCTTTTTAAAGGCAGATCCGTAATAATGGTGCTCCTGCTTTACTTCGGCAATAGCCATTCCTCCGAGCTCCTTTTCAAATTCGCCGCTTTTAAAATGGATCATCAGGTCTAATGTCACCCGTTCCCTGTTCTCTTCGCTTACAAGTGTAATCCTCGTGAACCTGTTGATTAAGCTCGGTTGAATCCCTGGTTGAATTTTTTTTATTAACCCTGAAAGAAAAGCGAGCTGCTCAGCATTCAGTTCATTACACTGCGTATCTGCCTGTAACCTTTCCTTGGTTGTGAAGCGGCGGTTATCCTTTCTTTTTATCTCAAGGAAACATGCGCCGGAACTCTCGTACTGCCGAAAGCGGACTTTCCAGCGGTTTGCATTCTCATTATGGTGCTCGTGAAAAGATTGCAGTTCCGGGGTATCAAAATAGGTGTTGTTATAAAGTGAAACTTTTTGATTGTTTACTGCAAGCACCTTGTAGGATGAAGTGAGAGAAGAAAGAAAGGAGGGAAGCTGAGCTGCATGAAACACAAACTTTTCATCCCACCTGCTCATGAGATGATCTGCTTCAAGATTCTCAAGAGTAATGCTTTCATAGTCTGCCAGTGCTTCACTGATTTTCGCAATCAGTGTGTTGTCCTCAGTAATATTCATACACATACATTTTCTTCGACTGCACTTTTTTGTTTGCGTCAGTTACAACCCTGGAGATCCGGTTGCCTCTGGTATCGTATTCATACATGGATATTTCAACAATTTTTCCATTTTCGGAAAGGTGTGTTTCTTTTATCTTTTCATTGCGGCTGCTGTATTCATATTTTATTTCTTCCTTCATCCTGCCATCGGAATCATAATCAATCTCAACAACAATATTTCCCTTTTCATCATAGGAGCGAAAACGTCTTTTTATCTGAATTTCTTTTCCTCCCTTCATTTCAATTGAAAACTCTGAATCGGTTTTCAAAAGTGATTTATCCTGAGCAGAAACAGATTTTAAAAAAAACAGGGATGCTATAAAAATTGAAACAGAAAAAAGAGCAGGCAGGAAATATACAGGTGATTTCATAAATAGATGATCAGTTTTTGATCATGATGTCCGGTAAGATAATCGTCGAATGGTTTTCAGTTATTTCGGTTATCAGCATAACAGCCTGCTGTCCTGAAACACAGGTGTCGCACTTGGAATAAGCAAAAATGGTGTACGATCCTTTTCTCAGGTAATCGAATTGATAGGTACCGTCAAAACTGGTTTTAATATCATCGCCGAAATATGCTGCATCACCGTAAATAATATAAACATGCTCCCCGCCTGCATAGTATTCCCCGATCAATTGACCGGCGCTGTTATAATTCATCACATAAACTTTCCCCCTGATGGAAGATGTGCCGCCTTCACCTGCCTCTTTCTCACAACCATTAAGAAGCATACAAATCAAAAACAGGAATAAAGATCCTGCTGCGATGCAATACCTTTTTTTCAAGGCACAATAAATTTACCTGTGAATAATTTTTTCCCGTTCCTGATGGCTGCAAAGTACAATCCTGCACTCAGTGTGCCTACATCAATTGAAACCGGATTGGTGTGAATGGTGCCGGAGAAAATTACTTCACCCATAATATTCAATACTTGAAATTCTCCTGATAAAATATCTGCAGCCGGCATGTCAATAAGAATGGAATGATGGGTGAGGTTGCTGATGATCCTTAATTTATCAATCAAAACATTCTGTATTCCGATGTTGCAATTTGGATTGTATGGCACACCCGGTGAGCCTTCCGGGCAGCCGTCAAACCAGTTATCCGGATCATTCATATTGCTGTTGGGATCAATCAATTCCAGGGTGTAGCCAAGGCCATCTGCCCCATCGGGCCAGCCTCCGTGATTATTGTAAACAATTGAAAAATTAAGTTTTCCTGTATGGTCAAACAACCGGATCAGCTCACCAGCATTGCTGATGTTAAAATCAAAGGGTCCCACGCGGTTGGTCACACCGGAATGGCGGCTCAGAAACTTAGCGGTATCGTGCACTAATACGAGGCGGGCATCCGGTGCGAGCTGGATATTTGCCGGAAAATTATAGATGTTATCATCATGGCTGTCCTTAAAGCTCCAGCCTGTAAGATTGATGTACCCGGATGAGTGGTTCCATAGCTCAACCCAGTCTCCGGCATCGGTGATTGAATCAGAGTGGTAGTTTATTTCACCGAATACTACCGGATCGTTGCAGGGAATAAATGCAGTGCCGGGTGAGCCGCTCATGCATCCTACAAACCAGTTGGATGCACTATCCGGACTTTGTGCAGCATCAAGTAATTCAAGCGTTCTTCCGGCGCCGTCTGCAGCGGTATACCAGGGGGTTGAATCGGCATATTCCATAAACACTTTAACGATCCCGCTATTATCAAGGAGGCGGACCTGGTCACCATTATTTCCGAAATTAAAAGGCAGCGTACCGATAAAATTACTTACGAACGGATATTGTGAAATAAACTTTGTGGAATCATTGATTGCAACAAGCCGGGCGCCAGGCTGCAGGGTGGTACCGGAAGGGAAAGTGAAAAAAGGGATGGTATTGACATTCTTCAAAAGCCACCCGCTGATGTCAACAGGATCGGTTCCGTAGTTGTAAAGCTCTACCCAGTTTCCCGAATTGAGCGTGGAATCTGAATTGTAATTCAATTCAGAAAAGGTGATGCTTTGGCCGAGGCCTGTTGAGCGAAAGAATAGAATAAAAAGGAAAGCAGAAGCAAATCTGTACAATTGTTTCATCAGCGTTTTAATCCATGGTGCCAAGTTATTGAATTTAACACAATGATAATATCAGCCCCTTCAGCCCAAAGCATACATAAAGAAATTACGGTGATACAATCTTTAATTTCGCCCCATGCAGGTAGGTGAATACATTGCAGAATTACTGCTGACAAGTGATCATGTCATCATTCCCGGCTTTGGGACAATCACATCCGGATATCAGCCTGCATCCATTCATCCGGTACAACATTCTTTTCAGCCACCGGCAAAGAAGTTTTCATTCAACCCAGCCATCACCAGGAGCGACCGGGTTCTTGAGAAATTCATTCTTGAGCGGGATAATTTAACTGAGGACGCAGTGAATACATTGATTGCCGGATTTATGGATGAAATAAATTCATCGCTGAAGGAAAAAGGATCCTATGCGCTTAAAGGGATTGGAAAATTCTATTTTGACGTGGAGAAGAAGCTGCAGTTTACCTCATATCCGGATAAAAATTATCTGCTCTCTTCCTTTGGATTGCCTGAGTTTATTTCCAAACCCGTTCTTCATCCTGAAAATATGGCATCGTATTCTTCAGCACCTAAGAAGGAGAAGAAAAAAAGAAGATTTATCTGGTTCCGGTTTAAATAGTTCTTACCAGACCTTAAGCGGTTCCTTGTCCCCGCGTTTTTTGTCTGATTCATTTTCATGCAACTTCAAAGGATTTCTTCGCAGAGTAATTCGATTGGGTTGCACATCTCTTTTTATCTTCGTTAAATTTTTTTTGTGATGGACAATAATGATGACCTTCATCTTGAATTGCTTGCCGAAATGGTGATGAAGCAAGATGCAATGGTGTATGAATTGAAAATGCTCAACAAAAAAGCCGACACTACCAATGATCGTATTGATAGTACTAATGATCGTCTTGATACTACCAATGATCGTCTCGAAGTAGTGATTGAACGCCTTGATAGTTTAGAGAAACAACAGGCAAAAGCCAATCCTGGAATTTCAGAAATCCGGCTATCAGTAATGAAGCTGGGTGAGCGGGACAAGATAGTTTCTGATCATGAAAAGCGAATTCGGAAAATTGAATCGAAGATGTTTCGCTCTTGAAAGTCGCTCCTTACTAAAGCTGCAAAATAATTAAGTGCGGGCGTTACGCGCTTTCTTTATCATCTTGGTATCAATTAAATCTTACTTCCATTTAGTTACATATCCCTCCCTGCCTGCGAGATACATTTCGCTATATCCATCGAGAGTTTTGTAAATACCGTATGAGGGAAGAAGTTCTGTACCATCATCGTGGTAAGTGAGCTTCCAGGTTAATCCGCCGTCTATTGTAGTAAGACTTTCAGAATAAGTTGAAAGGGTAAACCCCTCAAGTTCATTGCGAAAACGGATGTCAAATAATTCTTCACCTTTTATATCGCCGGGATAGCGATTGATGTAGACGTTTTTCCAGGTCAGTCCTCCATCTGTCGTTTGATTGATCACAGGAAACTTACCTAGGCCCGTCTTCGCATAATATCCCGCTGCCCAACCTGTGTTCTCATTAGTAAACCAAACGGAGTTGATGAAATAATTTTCTTTACTGTAAACATTTTTCCACGTTTGTCCGCCATCAATAGTTCTCCAGATGCATCTGGAAGAATCAGCATCGTAAGCTGCCGCTATTCCAACTGAAGTATTCACAAAGTAGTAATCAACAAAGGAAACACCCTGTGTTGAAACGGTTGACCATGTTGTTCCTCCATCAACGGTCTTGTAGATAACCTCGTTGCCACCGATGAAACCACTCTCACCATTAAGAAAATAAAGCGCAGTGCCGATACTTCCCGGCAGCGATAATACAGACCACGTATTGCCTTCATCTGTGGTTTTGTATGCAGCATCAGAAGTGAGGCCATATCCATTCTGCGCGTCCACGAAATGCAGCTTTACAAAATACTTTTCCGTAGCAATAGAACTCCATGATTGAGCGGCATTGGTAGTGTGCCAGAGGATGCCGGTATTGTCTGCCAGCCATCCCTCATTATCATTGATGAAGTAAGAAGCAACAAGAGTATTTTCAGTGATGATGGAACTTTCAAAGTCAGTGCTATCCTGTGCAAGGCTGCAGCCAAGCCATGCAGAAAACAGAAAAGTAAAAAGAACGGTAGTTGATTTCATATTGAAAATTTTGAGGTTGAAAATTTTTTTTAAGCTGAAAACTATTCAACGATGATTTTTATGGTGAAAGATTGATCATTGACTTTGGTGTGCAACAGATAGATTCCGGCACTTAATTTTTCCCGGTTGATTTCAATGCTGTGATCTCCTGCATGTAGATTTTCATCAAGCAGCGTTTGAAGCTTTCTGCCTCCCAGATCATACAGTTCAATGTGTGCATGCGAATCCTCCTGCAGCGAAAATGAAATAGCAGTTGTTGAAGAAAATGGATTTGGATAAACTTCCGGTAAACTCAACTCTTGTGCAATTGCTAATCGCAACGTGGTGTTAAAGGTTTGCTTCGCCGACCACTCAGAGGAATTATTGGGCATCGTGCTGCAGATTGTTTTTACCTGCCATGTGTAGGAAGTGCTGGCACTTAAACCATTGATTGTTTTTGATGTACCCACCGGATAAATTGTTGTCCATGGATTGTTGCCGGTTACCTTGTACCTCACCTTGTATTTGACAGCGCCATCCACCGCACCCCATTGCAGAGTTGCTTTTGAGTTAGTGATATTGGTAGTGCTGAGACCCGAGGGCGGTGAGCAATCGGGAGTGTATTGCCAGAAATCT
>JBDSEA010000093.1:0-21950 GCA_039920305.1 Chitinophagales bacterium | reverse complement strand
CACTAAAATTTACTACCTGGGGTGTAAATCCATCGAGACGAATTCCTTTTTCCTCTGTTTCACCAAAGACAAGCGGCTGGCCATGAACCATGAATATGTCATTAGTTTTTTTGGTTGATTTCTCAGTGAAAATTTCAAAGGCCCCGTCATTATAAATGTTACAGTTCTGATATATCTCAAGAAATGACGAACCCTTGTGCTTGTGCGTGCGAAGCAGCATGTTCTGCAAATGAGCGGGATCTCGATCCATCGAGCGTGCCACGAAAGTTGCATCGGCACCAAGTGCTAAAGCAATCGGATTGAAAGGGTGATCAACAGAACCATAGGGGGTTGACTTCGCCACTTTCCCTTCAGGAGATGTGGGAGAATACTGACCCTTTGTTAATCCATAGATCTCATTGTTGAACAGAAGAATATTAACGTCAAAATTCCTGCGCAATAAATGAATGAAATGGTTTCCACCGATTGAAAGCGCATCGCCGTCACCTGTTACAATCCATACACTGAGCTCTGGTCGTGTTGCCTTCAGCCCGCTGGCCACAGCTGTTGCTCTCCCATGAATAGAATGCATTCCAAATGTTTCTGTATAATATGGAAAGCGCGATGAGCAGCCGATACCGCTGATGAAAACAATATCCTCTCTTTTCAATCCAAGCTGCGGGAGAATGGTGTGCACCTGCTTCAGGATAGAATAATCACCACAACCCGGACACCAGCGCACATCCTGGTCAGTTTGAAAATCCTTAGCGGTTAATTTTATTTCCGGGGTTGGTGATGCTATTAGTGTGTCATCCATTTCCTGTTTCTGTTATTTTGATTATTTCTATTTAGTTCCATTAACCGCGCTATACCTGCATCACAATCTGAGGATGTAGTGATTTGTTACCATGAAAAGGAACCCTCTGCAAATGACAATCCTCAAGCTCAAATACAAAAGGCAAAATAGTCATTATTGTCTCTTTCAATTATTACACAAGCATTTGAATTCATACTTTAAGATGGCTCTTTCACTTCTTTATTGTCCCAAAATCTCTTTCATCTTCTCCACCAGCTCTGCTTTCATAAATGGCACTCCCTGAATTTTATTATAGGGCATTGCAGGAAGCATGTACTTATCACGAATCACCTTAACTAACTGACCATTATTTATTTCCGGTACCAGTATCTTATCATAGTTATGAAGAATCTCTCCGAGATTTTTCGGAAATGGCCGCAAGTGACGAAGATGAGCATGCGCGACCTTGTATCCTTCTTTCTGCAATTCTATTACAGCAACTTTAATAGCGCCGTATGTACCACCCCATCCGAGTACGAGTAATTCACCCTTATCAGGTCCTTCAACTGTTTGCATAGGAATGTAATCCGCGATCCGCTCCACTTTTTCTTCACGCAGCTTAACCATGAATTCATGATTCTCGGGCTCATAAGAAATATTACCGGTTATGTTTTCTTTTTCAATTCCACCGATACGATGCTCGAGACCCTTTGTACCGGGTATGGCCCAGGGCCGGGCTAACTTTTCATCACGCGCATACGGCTGAAATTTATTTCCATCTTCCATCGGCTGAGCAAATCCAACCTTAATTTCCTGCAAATCATCTGCATTGGGAAATTTCCAGGGTTCTGCTCCATTGGCAATATATCCATCGCTCAGGAAAATAACCGGAGTCATGTGCTGTAACGAAATTCTGCAGGCCTCATACACCGCATCGAAACAATCAGACGGTGTTTTAGCCGATATCACCGGCATAGGACATTCACCGTTTCTTCCATGTAGCGCCTGCATCAAATCCGCCTGCTCTGTCTTGGTTGGGAGACCGGTTGATGGACCGCCCCGCTGAATGTTACATATGATAAGCGGAATTTCCAGCATCACTGCTAATCCCATGGCCTCTGCTTTTAATGCCATGCCGGGACCAGAAGTTGTAGTTACTCCGATAGAGCCACCAAAGGCAGCGCCGATGGCTGAGCAGATGGCAGAAATCTCATCTTCCGCCTGGAATGTTCTTACACCAAAATTTTTATACTTTGCTAATTCATGTAAAATATCTGATGCTGGAGTGATGGGATATGAGCCAAGGTATAGCGGAAGTTTTGATTTTTGTGAAGCAGCAACCAATCCCATTGCAAGTGCCTGGTTGCCCATGATATTACGATACTCTCCAGGCTCCATCTTCGCCTTTTCAACTTTATAGCGCGTGGTGAAGGTTTCTGTAGTATCACCATAATTGTAACCTGCTTTTAGCACGCGGATGTTTGCCTCCATTACATCAGGATTTTTAGCAAACTTGCTTTGAAGCATGTTCAGTGTATGCTCCATGGGCCTGTCAAACATCCAATAAAGAAAGCCAAGAACAAACATATTCTTGCAGCGGTCTTTTTCCTTCATCCCCAGCTGGATATCGGTTGTTGACTCCCTGGTGAGCTTGGTTACATCAATCTTAACTACCTGGTAATTGTCAACCGTTCCATCATCGAGCGGGCTCTTGTCATAATTAGCAAGCTTCAGATTTTTAGCATCGAATCCAGCCGTATTTACAATGATAGTGCCGCCACGCTTCAAATTGCTTAGATTTATTTTAAGGGCTGCTGCATTCATTGCAACAAGCACGTCACTGCGGTCGCCGGGTGTATATATTTCCTTGCTACCGAAATTCAATTGAAAACCGCTCACTCCCGCAAGTGTCCCCTGCGGTGCACGTATTTCAGCCGGAAAATCAGGAAATGTCCCCAGGTCATTTCCAATCAAGGCTGCTGTATTTGTGAATTGCCCGCCGGTTAATTGCATCCCGTCACCGGAATCTCCGGCAAATTTGATAACTACTTCCTCCAGGGTTTCAATGGTTCTGTTGCTCATAAAGTGTGTGCTACATGCAAATTTAAGATGGAAAAAGGAAAGTGATTCTCAAATATTCAATTATATCCATTCAGTTTTTCTTTATGCAAATCATGCCGGTAAGCTTATCATGCCAGGTCTGATGAAAATCAGAAACAAAAAAAGCAAGACAGCTAAGAATTGCAGGAATACCGGCAAGTACAATGAAAATCATATAAATCCAGCTTCTTGCCATACACATCCTGAACTGGGGATTTGAACGGGTATTTAAATCAACCAATTGAATGCGCATCAGCCGCTTACCTGCTGTTCCACCGGTGCTTTCCAAAACCGGAGAATAAATAAGCACCCAAATCATTAGTGCAAATGCAGGCATTGCCTGTTCAATACTGGACACAATAAATGCGACATTATATGTATTATCACTCCTGACATACTGAATAAAAAAAAACTCCACAACATAGGCGATGGCAAAAACAATCGCCGTATCAATAATACGTGAGATCACACGCTGTAGAAAGCTTGCTAGAGCTGGTATTTCTTCACGAACCGTTTCCCTTGAAATTTTTTCAAGCAACTCGTCAATAGGATCGGGCTGCGGATGATTGGAAATCATGTCTGGATTCTTTCTTCAAAATTCATATTGTTTATTGGGAATCAAAAATGAAAATTCAGTTCAGATGATTTACTAAAATTCAACGATGTTAATAGAATATGGGGGCAGAGCCAATGAATTATTCAACTGAGTCTTCATTGAAACATCAAAACTGGTGAGTGAGCCAGAACTAACAGAAGTTTGGGTAAACTTTTTTGCCTGCACCACCCTATTATCAATTCTAATTTCAGGAATTGCTAATCGAGCAGAAGTTTCATTGATCAATAACATGGTATAACTTCCTGCTGACTGCATGGGATCATCACACGCTATACCGGATATGCCCGGCAAGGCATTAATGGTTAAATCAAGTACACGTTTTTTACCCTCAAAAAGTTTCCCGCATGCCTGTAGTGCCAATGCATGATTGAGCGTATATCCATCACCCCGGTCCAGGCTTTTAAGTGACATGAAGGATGCGTAGCCTATATAATTATTATTCGCTTTATTATAATCAATCATGAACTTGTAGAATTTACCAATATAAATACATGCTGCCATCGTATTGAATATATCTGTCTTTGGCTTTAGTCCCCACTGCCAGACAGAAACTTTTTTGTCCGGAAATTTTTGCTTCACCTTTCCGAACCATTGAGGAAATGTGTTACTGAAAACATCGTTCATTGATCTTAGATTCTCATTTTGATCCGGCCGCCAGTACACTGCATCTTTATCCCACAAGTATAACCTCAGCTCATCTCCCGGCATTTTTTGAATGGCATCATTCCAGGCTGAGAATTTCGGGTTAGCGCGGTAAATCGGTGCGGCATCAAGCACAATGATGATGTTTGGAAATTTCTGTTTGATTACCTCTATCCATTTCACTATTTTTTGTGCATATGTTTTTCCGTCCGGAAAATCTCTTGCATTGCTCGGCAGGTTTTGCTCCATACCAAAAATTACGCGGTGAGCATGTGATTGCTGAATTTTCCAGATCAATTCATCCAGGGTTCCGCCCTGCACGTTCGCTATAAGGTCACCGGGAATATTAAGCTTGTTCAGCAACGCACAATATTCATTGAAGAAATCAACACCGAAGCGCACATTACCAATTCCATCAAGCACGGTGCTTATATTTTCACCGCGTGCCTTACAATCCTCAGCACTGATATTATACCCATCTCCTTTGCCACCGCTTATTCTTGTGTCACCTATAATTGCATGGTCATGATCGGCGGTACTCCCGCCACTGTATTGCAATGAGGTGAAGTTGAAAGATTTAATAAAAGAAAAATATGGATCATTAAGAATAGAGCGGGTTTGCATTCTCTTCGAAAAAAATATATCCACGGTACATGCTGAATGGATGTCTTTGTAAAGCGGAACAGCATGTGATGTTGAAATGCTGATTGTTCCTGCTGACAATAATTTTTCATTCTCATTTTGTGCATCCAACGATGATTCGGGGGAAACAGGGGTGATAACGGAAGAAATTATTCTATTCCCTGGACTCTTTTCAATTTCGATCCTGCTTGCTGAAGTGCATTTCCAACCATATAGGCCAAGCAGGAACAGAAGAGAAATAATAAAAAACAGCCCTATGGATTTCATTAAAAAATATTTACGAAAGCGAATTCCAAGATTCAAGCCAATAGAATTTCTTACTCTAAACTGAAATAAATCCTGAGGCTAAACCTGCAGCATTATAAGAGGAACATACATACTTACTACCCGGTAATTGCTTTAACGCCGGGTAATTCTTTTCCTTCAAAATATTCAAGCAAGGCTCCCCCACCTGTAGATACATAACTAACTTTATCAGCGAGGTTGAATTTATTGATCGCTGAAACGGAATCCCCCCCGCCGATTAATGAATATGCACCATTTTTCGTGGCTTGAGCTACGGCTTCAGCTATTGCCCTGGTGCCGTTTTGAAAATTTGAAAACTCAAATACTCCCATCGGGCCATTCCACAAAATGGTCATGGACTTTAAAATTACATTTCGAAATTCCTCAATTGCCTTCGGCCCGATGTCCAAACCCATGCTACCAGTTGTAATCTTATTGCTGGGGCATTCACTGATCTTAGCATTGTTACTGAACGATTCAGCTGTGAGTGAATCTACAGGCAGAAGCATATTCACTTTCTTTGATGCAGCCTTTTCCAGAATCTGGCTTGCGTTTTCCAGCCGGTCATCTTCGCAAAGTGAATTCCCGATATTTCCGCCTAAGGCTTTGAAGAAAGTATATGCCATGCCACCACCGATAAGAATATTATCAGCCATGTCCAGCAATTTTTCAAGAATCAAAATTTTATCGGAAACCTTTGCTCCACCGATAATTGCTGTGAAGGGTGATTGATGGTGCGTCAGGACATTTTCTGCGTTTTCAACTTCAGCCGACATTAAATAGCCAAACATCTTTTTATCCGTGGGGAAAAAATCTGCCACAATGGTCGTGCTTGCATGTGCGCGATGTGCAGTTCCAAAGGCATCATTTACAAATACATCGCCAAATGAGGCAAGTTGTTTTGCAAAATTTCTGTCGCCTTTTTCTTCCTCAGAATGAAAGCGGAGATTCTCCAGGAGTAAAATTTCTTTCGGTTTCAATGACTTCACTGCAGCCTCTGCCTCCTTTCCTATGCAATCCCTCACAAACTTTACCTCATAACCAAGTAATTCTGCAGTTCGCTTAAGCACATGGGATAAAGAATATTTGTCTTCAGGTTTTCCTTCAGGCCTGCCCAGATGCGACATTAAAATCACTGCGCCGCCATCATTCAGAATTTTCCTGATGGTTGGAACAGCAGATTTGATACGGGTATCATCCTTAATTGAAAATGATTCTTTATCAAGCGGAACATTGAAATCAACACGAACGAGAGCCCTCTGATCTTTGAAATTATATTTTGATATTAAATTCATGATATGGGTTTAAAAAAAATGTCTCCCGATTTCCAGGAGACATTTTGAAACAAAAATTTTATTTACTGATCAACCCTGCAAAATATTTTACTGTGCGTACGAGCTGAGAGACATAGCTCATTTCATTATCATACCACGAAACGGTTTTCACCAACTGCTTATCACCTGCAGTCATCACCTTTGTTTGTGTTGCATCGAAAAGGGATCCATAATTAATTCCAATTACATCGGAGCTTACAATCTCATCCTCATTATAGCCAAAGGATTCAGTGGCAGCAGCCTTCATTGCTGCATTAACTTCATCCTTAGTAACAGATTTATTCAGGATGCAGGTTAGTTCTGTCAGGGAACCGGTGATGGTAGGGACCCGCTGTGCACTGCCATCAAGTTTTCCTTTCAACTCCGGAAGTACAAGGCCAATCGCCTTTGCCGCGCCGGTACTGTTTGGAACTATATTTATTGCTGCTGCACGTGCACGGCGAAGATCATCTTTTGGATGTGGAGAATCCTGGGTATTCTGATCATTCGTATAGGCGTGAATTGTGGTCATGATTCCGGTTACAATCCCGAAAGAATCATTTAGGACTTTAGCCATGGGGGCGAGACAATTTGTAGTGCATGATGCGCATGAAATAATTGTTTCACTCCCATCAAGAATATTATGATTTACATTGTATACCACTGTTTTCAGATCCCCGGTTGCCGGAGCAGAAATAACGACACGCTTCGCACCGGCCGTAATGTGTGCACCCGCTTTTTCTTTATCAGCAAAGAAACCGGTACATTCAAGAACCACGTCAACATCGTGCTGTTTCCAAGGTATTTCTGCCGGATTTTTCATTGCATAAATCTTTAGCTCATCTCCATCTACAATTATTGCGCTATCAGTTGCATTAACCTGGGCATTGAACCTTCCCTGCGCAGAATCATATTTAAGCAAATGGGCGAGCATCTTAGGGGAGGTAAGATCGTTAATGGCAACAACATCGATCCCTTCCATATGATAAATTTGCCGGTACACCAATCTTCCGATGCGTCCGAATCCGTTTATGGCAACTTTAATACTTGACATAAATAATGTAGGCTTTAGTTTAGAAATTTTCGAGCGGCAAAAGTAAGACGAATGCAGGTCTTATGAAAGATTCAATGTAAAATATATGGAATCCCCGCCTGACTGCGTCACGCGGGCAGGGAACCTGTGTTTGATCATGCTTTCTTTGCAAGAAAATTTTTACCAGCTGCTGTCTTCAGTTATTTCTCACGAATCCGCCCTGACTTGTAGTCGCTCTGCTGTTCGCTATATATTACTTTCCAGGGTTGGTTTGCCGATGTAAATTTTGATTTGCCCTGATTATGCTCCATAATTCTGCGAGTCAGATTCTCTGTCATGCCTACGTAGCGTTTATCATGGGTTATAGATTGCAGAACATATAAAGTTATCATTTGCAACCCTATGTGTTGGTAGTCGGTACGGGAATCGAACCCGTGTTTCCTCCGTGAAAGGGAGATGTCCTAACCCCTAGACGAACCGACCATAACTTTTTATCCAGCTCTTAATCCCTTCCTTGCTGGGAATCCCTCTAAATATCCGTATTTCTTCAGCAAAAAGGAATGTCATACCAAGGACTGCCACAATCAATTATTTTTCAACATTTATTTAAAAATGTGGCGGCAAATATAAATAAATGCCTGCAGCAATTACCACCCATTCGGCTGGACCATCACACGATCACTTTCATCCATCTGCGGACACTGTATTGACAGCACTTTCATCGGAAGCTTAGAAGTTACTCTGACAGCATGAATAATTCCTCTTGGAATATTAATTAAATCGCCGGGCTTGATAAAGATCGCCTCATGACCCAGAAGCATTTGACCTTCACCTTCTACTATCAATACCTGTTCTGTATGATTGGAATGATAATGTGGTTTGACTTCCTTTTTGATCCATATAACAGTGGTGCTAACAGCGGAATCCCTGAACAATTCCTGGGTAATGATATTATCGTAAACCTGCTTTTGTTTAATTGACGGTAAATTGTTAACGTCTTGCGCGATTGAATAATTGTAACTGAAAATCAACAAGAAAAATATATTTCGCATAAGTAAAAATTCTGTAATGGCAGAGATTAAAAAAAATTAAAAGCTCTATGCAACCTTTAACTGGCGAAGCTTGGATCGGGTGATTTTTTCTTCTGCAAGCTCAAGGGTAACGATAAATCGCTTAATCTCTTTTTGGGAAGGAATATGGAACATGATATCAGTCATGATGGTTTCACAGATAGACCGTAAACCCCGTGCACCCAGTTTATACTCCACCGCTTTATCAACGATGAAATCAATGGCATCCTTTTCAATTTCCAGAACCACGCCCTCAAGCTCAAATAGTTTCTTGTACTGCTTTACCAGTGCATTCTTAGGCTCAGTTAGAATCCTCTTCAATGCTTCACGATCCAATGGCTCGAGGTAAGTAACGATCGGAACCCGGCCAACCAGCTCCGGAATTAATCCAAATGATTTTATATCCTGTGGTGTGATGTATTGAATGATATTTCCACGCTCAATGCGCTCCCTGTCTTTATCGGACTTAAAACCAATCACATTTGCCTTGTTCCGCTTTGCAATAATCTTATCAATGCCCTCAAAAGCGCCACCGCAGATAAATAAAATATGAGTGGTATTCACCTTCATCATTTTCTGTTCTGGATGTTTTCTTCCTCCCTGCGGTGGAACAAGCACATCTGTTCCCTCCAGTAGCTTAAGTAATCCCTGCTGAACCCCTTCACCACTTACATCACGTGTAATTGAAGGATTATCCATTTTTCTTGCGACCTTATCAATCTCATCAATATACACAATTCCTTTTTCGGCAGCGGCTACATTATAATCACAGGCTTGCAAAAGGCGTGAAAGAATGCTCTCCACATCTTCCCCCACATACCCTGCCTCAGTAAATACAGTGGCATCAACAATTGCAAAGGGAACATTGAGAAATCTTGCAATGGTTCTTGCCAGCAATGTTTTTCCCGTACCAGTTTCTCCCACCATGAGGATGTTCGATTTTTCAATTTCAACATCATCCTTACCGGCATGATTAAGGCGCTTGAAATGATTATAAACGGCTACGGCCATTACTTTCTTGGCATCTTCCTGACCTATCACATACTGATCAAGGAAGCTTTTCATTTCAGCAGGAGTTTTGAAATCAGTATGCGAAGAAAATGTACCGATCTGCTTGCGGTCACCGATCTCCTCTTCAATAATGTTTTGTGCCTGCTCCACGCATGACTCGCAGATGTAGGCATCCTGTCCTGAGATAAGAATAAGGGTGTCCTCCTTTTTTTTCCCGCAGAAGGAACATTTTTCAGCTGGCTTTCTCATAATTTTATTTGTTTATTTATTAAGATGCCACTTTACAATACACCGTTGCAACTTCGTTTAGTATTAAGTTAATCATGTACTGTCAGTTCCAAAATTATTTTTTTGCCGGATCAAGCTTCCTATCCTTACCACGAAGCAAAACTTCGTCAATCATTCCGTAGTCCCTGGCTTCATCAGCCATCATCCAGTAATCACGATCAGCATCCTTTTCTACTTTTTCAACCGGCTGACCGGAATGGAGAGCAATAATTTCATACAGCTCTTTTTTTGTTTTTCCAATTTCACGGGCAACAATTTCAATATCACTTGCCTGGCCTTCAGCACCACCCATCGGCTGATGGATCATTACTCGGGCATGCTTTAATGCAGTCCGCTTTCCTTTTGTTCCGGCAGCAAGAAGCACTGCTGCCATTGATGCCGCTATACCGGTGCATATCATTGCAACATCAGGATAAATATATTGCATGGTGTCATAAATTCCTAAGCCTGCATACACAGAACCACCCGGACTATTGATGTAAATCTGAATGTCACGCTTGGCATCAGTAGACTCCAGGAAAAGCATTTGAGCCTGAATTACGTTTGCTACATAATCGTTTATTGGATCGCCCAGAAATATGATACGATCCATCATTAATCTGGAAAATACATCGAGTTGTGCAACATTCAAGGGTCGCTCTTCAATAATATAAGGAGTAAGCGCAGTGATGGTATTCTTCATATAGCCTTCAAGATGCATTTTACTCAAACCAATATGCTTTACCGCATATTTTGAGAACTCATTTTTATCCATGTGGTATTTTATTCATTTAATGGTGAAAAAATTCATTTTCATCAACTTCCTTTATTTCAAATTTGACCTTGGTTCTCAACAGAGAGAGTAGTTTTTCGTTCAATACCCTGGTTTTAATATCCGTAACATTCTTTTCAGTTTTAAGCAGAGAAGCAGCGATTTCGTCCAGAGCTTCGGGGTTATCCTGAAAGGCAACCGCCTTTTTTCCAAGATAATTTAAAACATCTTTTCTTGCTTCGGACATTACCTCCTCCTCTTCAAGAATAATATTATTATCTTTTACGAGCTGCCTGAAAATCAAATCCTGTTTAATTTGCCTGATTGCATCCATAAATTCATCATCATTCATTTCTGCACCTTCATCCATTTGATTTAAATTAATCAGGCGGCGCAAAAAAACAGATGGTAATTCAAGTTTTGTTTCTGTGTTCAGATACCCGAGTATATCACGATCTAATTTAGCATTTGAATAGTTTTCAAATTCATTTCTCATTTGGTCGGTGATCGCTAACTTCATTTCTTCTTCAGATGAAACATTACCAATACCAAATGCTTTATCAAATAATTCCTGATTTAACTCGGCTTTTTTTATTCGTATTATATTCCTTAATGTGAAGCGGAACCCGTCATTCATATTCTCCGCTCTTTGGTGATCAATTTTAAGAAGGTGATGAATAATTAATTCTTCATCACTGCCGAAGGCGGTATGGATACTTAACTCAGTGGCCCCCTCTTTTTTTAACCCTGCAAACTTTTCTCTTGAGCCTTCATCCTTTACATTTTTCAATGCAAATGAGGTAGTTGAAGTGACTCCATCTTCCTTTAAAGTATTCTCACCGGATAGTTCCTGAAAAGTGCCCACCAGTATATCTTCTTCCCCAATAAATTCAGGCTGCTCGCGCTCCCCAAAACGGGTGCGAATCCTGTCAGTTTCCTCATCTATCATTTTATCAGTAATCCTGATTATTTTTTTTTCAAATGTTTTTGTTTCCAGTGAAGGCATTTCAAAGCCAGGCATCAAACCAATCTCGAATCCAAAGGAATAAGGTTCAGGGCGATGAACACTAATTTTATTTTCATTTACTGTAACCGGCAAAGGCTCACCAAAAATTTTAAGATCGTTTTCTCTTATGTAGTTGCTAAGTGATTCAGAAATCATTTTATTCAGTTCATCAGCCAGGACGGTGTCTCCATACATTTTTTTTGCAAGGCCATAGGGAACCTTGCCAGGCCTGAATCCATCAATAGCAATTTTTTTACGAAGGGATTTTATTTCCTCGTCCACTTTGGCGGAATAATCCTGTGGCTCTAATTTCAGAACAACTTTCAAGTGATTTTCTGCAACTACCTCGTGAGTTATCTCCACTAATAATATTTAAGTTTTCAAAAAAGACGAAATAGTACCCGGCTTATTTCAAGTGGCATTTCATCTATTGGATTACGGGTGATTATTCCACTCATAAAATGTTGAAGTTTCGTCCTCATAATTTTTCAAATAATACTGATCTATCCTGCTCTTAGAGTGCGGGTAAAGGGACTCGAACCCCCACGCCTTACGGCACAAGATCCTAAGTCTTGCGCGGCTGCCAATTACGCCATACCCGCGTTTCATTACTTATACTTCTATTTCATATTTTGATAATCCATCCGTTTTTAATGAGATTTTTCATTGCAAAATTAATAATTCGAGGAGGGAAAGGAAATAATTATTATCATGTCAAAAACAGGTGAAAAAAATCAAAGCTACCGGGTCTATAACGCAAATTGCATTAACCCCGTGTACTTCAACATCGGTTAGGTTCTACTGAAATTTTATAAGTATTTCTATCAGGGAAAGAAAAATATTAATTCACCAGGCCATGCTGAACCGCATAACGCACAAGCCCTGCTGTGTTTTTTACATTGAGCTTCCGAAGAAGGTTTTTGCGGTGGGTAATAATTGTCATTGGACTATTGTTGAGTTTTCTGGCAATTTCCTCATTTGTTAATTCCTGGGCGATCAACTGAATTATTTCATGTTCTCTTTTTGTAATAGGAGGATTTCTTTCCGGAATTTCATGCAGCGCCTCATTGGTATTTAGCATCCGATCGAGCAGCTTGATTGAAACCTCATTGCTCAGGTATCTTTCGCCGGCATGAACCTTTACGATCGCTTCCACCAGCTCATCCCTTCCCGATGTTTTTAACAGATACCCGGAAGCACCTGCTTTAATCATATCGGAAATCTGTTTTGCTTCTTCCACCATGGTTAAGCCAAGAATTTTAATATCAGGGTAAATTAACTTTAGTTTTTGGGTAGCCTCTATGCCATTTATTTTAGGCATAAAAATATCCATCAGAACTACATCTGCATCCTTAAGTTTTGCCAATTCCAGAAGTTCTTCCCCATTGGAAGCCTCACCAATCATGGTAACCTGATCCGAATCCTTAATGAGCGCCTTTAAACCCTCAACAAAAATCTGATGATCATCGCAGATAATAATTTTAATTTTATTTTTTATGGTCGCCATAGTAAACGCAAATTTAGGTAATTAAAATGGTGGATTTATTAGTGAAGTTAATACATTTCAACAATTATGTAATAAGGATGAGTTTTAATGCTTGTAGCCAGTTAGTTCTCAGTACTAATTCATAATTTAATTTTGGCATAGAGGAAATGTTCTTAACGGGTGTACATGATAATAAAAAAATTCAATGGAAGTATCCTCAACTGCTATAACTGAGCAGGAACGAAAAGATATCGTAAAACAATACCGGCGGCTGCTTGCATTACTTAAACCCCAGTTGCATCGTGGCGACAGAAAGCTGATCCGGCTTGCATTCGAAATTGCATATGATGCACACCGGCATATGCGCCGTAAATCGGGCGAGCCATATATTCTTCATCCCCTTTCTGTCTCACAAATTGTAGCAAGCGAAATCGGACTTGGAGCCACTGGAGTGATTTGCGCCTTGCTTCACGATACTGTTGAAGATACCGAAGTAACTCTTCCGGATATAGAAAGAGAATTCGGAAAGCCGGTCGCAGATATCATAGACGGGCTCACTAAAATTTCTGTGATTTTCGATACACATGGATACATTCAGGCGGAAAATGTGCGTAAAATCATGCTTACGCTTTCGAAAGATGTTCGTGTGATTCTTATCAAGCTGGCTGACCGGCTTCACAACATGCGCACCATGGATTCGATGCCGCGCCATAAACAAATAAAAATTTCCTCTGAAACTGTTTACCTGTATGTTCCGCTTGCACATCGTCTCGGATTATATGAGATCAAGAGTGAGCTCGAAGATCTGGTGATGAAATACAGTGAACCCAAAACTTATCATGAAATTCAAAACAAAATCAAAGAATCAAAAGCAGAGCGTGAGCAATTCATTCATGAATTTATAAAACCGATCAAAGAAAAATTATCAGCACAAGGCTTGAATTTTCAGATTTATGCCCGACTCAAATCAGTGTTTTCCATCTGGCGAAAAATGAAGGACCAGGCAATTCCCTTCGAAGAAGTATTTGACAAATTCGCTATCCGGATCATCGTAAAATCGGATACCAAAAAAGAGAAATCTGATTGCTGGAGAGTATATTCCGTCATCAGCGAAATTTATCGCCCAAATCCCGAAAGGCTCCGTGACTGGATATCAACTCCCAAGGCAAACGGTTATGAAGCGCTTCACACAACCATGATGAGCCAGGATGGCAACTGGGTGGAAGTACAAATTCGCTCTGAGCGTATGAATGAGATTGCCGAAAAAGGCTATGCGGCCCATTTCCGCTATAAAGAAAAAGACAAGCAGTTTGCAGATTCCTCCATTGAAGAATGGCTGAAACGCATACGCGAAGTACTGGAAAATCCTGAAACCAATACACTTGATTTTATTGATGATTTTAAATTAAATCTTTTTGATGAGGAAATATATCTGTTTACTCCCAAGGGTGAGTTAAAAATTCTGCCTGCCAGCGCCTCTGTACTTGATTTTGCTTTTGAAATTCATACTGATATCGGAAAACGATGCATTGGCGCAAAGGTGAATCACAAAATTGAACCCATCAGTTACAGGTTGCAGAACGGGGACCAGGTTGAAATTCTAACTTCCAAAAAGCAAAAGCCTGCTGATGACTGGCTGCAGTATGTAGTAACGGCAAAAGCAAAATCAGTGATTAAGGATGTTTTAAAAAGTGAGCGCAGAAGAATTATGGCGATTGGTAAAACTTCAATTGAAGAAATTTTTAAGGAGAAAAAAGTTGCATTCAACACCCATAACATAAGTAAGGTATTGGAGTTTTTTAAAATCCCGGCCGCAAATGACTTGTACTACAGCATTGGTGTTGGAAATTTTAAGCTCAGTGATATTGATCACTTTACACGTGAGGGCGATAACATCACAATCAAAAATCCTTTAAAGCATGATCAGGATATTGAGCTGGCGATAAAGAACAAGCTGGTATCTAATTCCAATCTGTGGATGTTTGGGGAAGGCGCAAATACCGTGGATTATAACCTGGCTCAATGCTGCAAACCCATTCCGGGTGATGATGTTTTTGGTTTCGTGAACAAGAATAAAGAAGTAGAAATTCACAGAACAAATTGCCCCAAAGCAATCAATACCATCTCAAAATACGGTTATGATATCGTAAGAACAAAATGGACCAAACAGCATCAGATTGCATTTCTTACCGGCTTGAAACTTACGGGTATTGATGACGTAGGCGTAATGCAGAAAATCAGTAATGTTATAAGCGGCGATTTAAAAGTTAACATGCAGTCCATCTCCATTGACACAAGAGACGGAATATTTACCGGCATCATCAAGGTTTTCGTGAAGGATACTAATCATTTAAATGAACTCATGGATATGCTCCGATCACTTGATGGCATCCTTTCAGTTGCGAGGTATGAGGAAGAAGGAATTGCTGTTTAAATTAATACAAGCTTTTGATTCATCAACCCACAAAATGAAAAAGACATACCTTAGTTTATTAGCCGCAATCAGCATACTTGCTTCATGCAATAGCAATTCAACACAAAATATAAACGCAGAAAGTGCTGAATCAAGATTAAGCAAGGCTGCAATAATTGAATGCTAAGCTACACTCCAAATAATGACAGTGTGTTTCTGCACATAAACATTTCAAATACAATAGTTACAGGTGAAATGATCTACAATCTTTTTGAAAAAGATAAAAGCACCGGAACGCCAAGCGGAATAGCACGTGGTGATACAATTATTGCAGAATACAAATTTTTATCCGAAGGAAAAGAATCGATCAGTGAGGTGGCTTTCCTGAAAACCGCTGATAATCTCATTGAAGGGTTTGGAGAGGTGGAAGAAAGGCGAAACAAGATGGTATTCAATAACATTGGGGAACTGAATTTCAATGGCAGCATGATTTTAGTTAATATTCCATGTAAAAAAAATAATATTCAGTCTTCATTAACAAATTTGCCAGTAGCGCTTTAATACTTTTGTGTAATTTCAACCAGCACATGAAAAAGAAAGTCCTTTTTGCTATTCTCGCCGTATTTCTCATTACCTCTTCACTTTTTGCATTCCGGTATTATAAAAATCACAGTGATGGTATTTCTTACAAAAGCACCACAATGCCTGCAATCTACCATGAGATCCTTGAGGGTTCAGATCCCATGAAGGTATATGCCCGAAATGTTGAGCATATCGAAATTTTAAGTAAAAGGTTGAATGATCATGATCGTAACAAAGGAAATATATCCGACAGGCAGCAGATTCGATTCAATCTTGCATGTGAGCTACTTTATGCAGGAAGAACGCAGGAAAGTATTGAGCTCTTTGAGAATCTTGAACAGGATACTGCCTTTATACGTATAAGTAAGATCGAAAGAAAAGACAGTAAGGGTACGCGCTATGATTCACTTAAAGATTTTATCGCCCTAAGCTACCTTCGGCTTGGTGAGCAAACCAACTGCATTAACAGCATGAGCAACCAGGCCTGCATTTTCCCGCTTAACGGAGGAGGGATTCATCAGATGAAGCAACCTGCAGAAGAAGCTATAAAAAGATATCTGGCATTGCTACAGGAAAATCCTGAAGACTATATTTCTCAGTGGTGTTTAAATGTTGCAGTCCAGGCCTTAGGTACATTTCCTGATTATGTTCCGAAAAAACTGTTAATTGATTCCTCCCTGCTTGAATCGGATTACGACATCAAGTCTTTCAGGGATGTTGCAATGTATTCAGGAATTTCCAATACGGGCCTGGCAGGAGGTATCGTAGCTGATGATTTTGATAATGACGGATACATTGACATCATGAGCTCCACCATTGAACTAGAAGGGCAGATTAAATTTTTTCATAACGAAGGGAATGGAAATTTCACTGATAGAACATCTGAGGCTGGTCTTACCGGGGAAACTGAGGGGCTGAACCTTTCGGCGTGTGATTATAATAATGACGGGAATATGGATTTTATGATTTTACGCGGGGCATGGAAAGGAAAGAACGGACGCTTTCCTCTATCACTCCTGCGTAATAACGGTAATGGAAAATTTACAAATGTTACGATTGAGGCCGGCCTTCTTCGCTGCTTACCTACTCAAACCGCGGAGTGGGCTGATTTCAATTGCGATGGATATACTGATTTATTTATTGGGAATGAAAGCGGTTATGAAAGTGAATTATACCTGAATAATAAAAATGAAACGTTCACCAATGTGAGCAGGCAATGCGGAATTAAATTCAGGGGTTTCGTGAAGGGAGCAAGCTGGGGTGATTATAACAATGATGGATTCCCGGATCTATATGTCTCGCAATTTGGTCATTCAAATCAGCTATTCAAAAACAGTGGCCCTGATCAGGATGGATTGTGCACCTTCACCGATGTTGCTGCGCAGGCAGGCATTATCAACCCGATATGGAGCTTTCCATGCTGGTGGTTTGATTACAATAATGATGGATGGCAGGATCTTTTTGTGTCTTCCTACAGGTTGAATGTGAGCTTAAACTCATGCAATGAGTTTCTCGGGCTGTCTATGGATTCTACGCTGATGATGTGCCTGTATCACAATAATGGAGACGGCACTTTTTCCAATGTGCGGAATGAAACAGATCTGGGTTATGAAGTATTTACCATGGGTTGCAATTACGGTGATCTTGATAATGATGGGTGGCTTGACTTTTATCTCGGCATCGGTGCACCCGACCTGCGTGCAATTTTCCCCAACAGGATGTTCCGGAATGAGGCTGGTAAAAGTTTTCAGGATGTAACCATCAGCGGTAGCTTTGGACAGTTACAGAAAGGTCATGCTATAGCATTTGCAGATTTTAATATGGATGGTGAGGTGGATGTTTATGCCGACTTTGGCGGTTTCTTTTCGGGTGATGTTTTTCAGAACGCATTGTACGAAAATCCGGGGCATGGGAATAACTGGATTTGCATCAGGCTTACAGGAACAAATTCCAATCGCTGCGGAACAGGTGCTAAAGTGAGAATGACTTTTGAAGACGGAGGAATTTTGCGCACAACATATAATATTGTCAGCAAGGGTGCAAGCTTCGGGGGAAACCCGATCATGCTTCAGGCTGGTGTCGGAAAAGCGACCGTAATAAATGAAATAGAAATTACCTGGCCTGGAACAAACGAAAAACAGTTTTTTGAAAACGTGGTGGTCAATAAAATGTATCGTGCCACCCAGAAGAAAAACTCGCTGGTTGATATTTCAAAGCCGGCCTTTCATTTCCCTGTTGAAGCGGCTTCAATGAAAATGTGAGCCTATTAACAGCCCTTTAAACAATTTTCCGGAGGGGGAGACTATCAGGATTTGATTCATCCCAACTCATTACTTTTGTTACAGATAATCGCTTCATGAAATTACCTGAATTACAACAACAAGTTCGGCAAGTATTTACAGATTATCTCGAACAAAACAACCAGCGAAAAACAAGTGAGCGATTTGTAATTCTGGAAGAGATTTATTCACGAACGGATCATTTCGATGCTGATTCATTGTTTATTGAATTAAAGAAGAAGAAGTTTCACATCAGCCTTGCCACCGTATACAATACCCTTGATTTATTAGTGGGTTGTAAACTTGTGACCAAGCATCAGTTCGGAAACAATATGTCCCGGTACGAAAAATCGTATGGGTTCAGGCAGCACGATCATCTTATATGCCTTGATTGTAACAAGGTGATGGAATTCTGTGATCCGCGGATTCATCAAATTTCTACACGGATGGGCGACTTGCTTAATTTCGAGATTCCTCATCATTCCCTAATATTGTACGGCCATTGTCGGGGATGTGAGATCAAAAGCCGGATGGTTAAAGAGAAATCAATCGCTTAAAATAAGCACCTATATGCAGTATAGAATTCAGCGGATAGAAAAAGCGATTGTGCTGATGATCGAAGGCAAGCTATTGTCAGAGCATGAAACGACACCCATGAGGGATCAGATAATCAATGAATTAAAGAATGGCATTATAAAATTCATAATTGATTTAAAAGATGTCGAGTTTGTCAACAGCGCCTTTCTGAATTTCCTGGTATCGGCCAAAAAACTGGTCACTGCCCAAAAAGGGATGATTGTATTGTGTAATGTGCCCGAGCAATTAAAGAAGCTTTTAAGCATCACCAAGCTTGAATCATTTTTTTATACAGCAAACAGAACCTCTGATGCCATTGCAATCCTGAAATGAAAAGAGCTTCCCCGATATTTTATTTTCAAAATCATTTTACCATTAAGTTCCCTGCAAGAGGAATCATGGTGTTTATTTTATTTTTCTTTTTACTCGCATTGGAAAACAATAAACAACACCCCTGAACATGGTAGATGTGCTGCTTGGCCTGCAATGGGGTGATGAGGGAAAAGGAAAAATTGTTGACTTTCTTGCGCCAGGCTATGATGTAGTGGCACGTTTTCAGGGCGGACCTAATGCGGGGCATACCCTAAACATTGATGGAAAAAGAATCGTGCTGCATACCATACCATCGGGAGTTTTTCATGAGCGCCCCGTGAACGTAATTGGAAACGGAGTCGTGATTGATCCATGGGAATTTCAAAAAGAGGTAAAGGAAATAAATGACCTTGGAATAGATCTGAGAAAAAAACTTTTAATCTCTAAAAAAGCACACATCATTCTTCCTACCCATAAAATACTGGATGCTGCAAGTGAGCAATCCAAGGGTAAGGAAAAAATCGGTTCAACGCTCAAAGGAATCGGACCGGCTTACATGGATAAAACAGGAAGAAACGGAATCCGCATCGGTGATCTATTTTCATCAGATCTAAAATCATGCTATCAGCATCTCAGGAAGAAGCATCTTGAGCTGCTACAACTATACAAGTTTGATTTTGATCTCAGCACAATGGAAAAAGAATGGTGGGAAGGAGTTGAAATCATTAAATCATATAACTCTGTTTCCGGAGAATATTTTATGCATGAGCAATTGCAGCAGGGTAAATTTATTCTTGCTGAAGGAGCCCAGGGCTCAATGCTTGATATTGATTTCGGAACTTATCCATATGTTACCTCATCAAACACAATTTCTGCTTCTGCATGCACCGGCCTGGGTATTCCACCTTCATCGATACGGGAAGTAATGGGTGTAACAAAAGCATATTGCACGCGTGTAGGCAGCGGCCCCTTTCCAACAGAATTGAATAATAGAACCGGGGAAATCATGCGCAAGGAAGGAAATGAATTTGGCGCCACTACCGGCAGAGCCCGGCGCTGTGGATGGCTTGATCTTGTTGCCGTAAACTATACCATTTTACTAAGTGGTGTTACGCAGCTCATCATCACCAAAGCAGATGTTTTAAACGTTTTCGATGAGGTGAATGTCTGTACTTCCTACAGAATCAATAATCAAATGAGCAATGAAATTCCTTTTGACATCAATACGGAGGCCCTTGAACCAGTTTATGAATCTTTGCATGGATGGGAAACAAATCATTCCATGAGAAATAATGATGATTTGCCGGAAACACTGAGACTATTTATTTCCTTTGTTGAATCCAAAACAAAAGTAAGAACCTCAATTATTTCAATAGGTGCAGGCAGGGATCAGCTCGTTCAGCTATAGGGCAACCAGACTTGTTCCTTTTAATAATATAAGCTGCTATAATTTAATTTTTGAAATATTTGCGAATCTCAGAACTTCGTTCAAAATTTACCCTTCTAAAAAATCCGACCTCCATGAAATCAAACAAAAAAAAGACAGCTAAAAAGCCTGCAAAAAAATCTGCTGCAAAAAAAGCTTACAGAAAGCCTGTTAAAAAAACTGCATCCAAAACCAGGGGTTCAAAGCCTGCTAAAAAATCAGGTAAAAAGACCGTGAAGGGTGCCACTAAGAAACCAGTTGTAAAAAAAGCTACAGGTAAAAAATTTTCAAGTAAAAAGTCTTCTGCAAAATCAACACCCCGTAAACCCAAGGGCACAGTTCGCAAAATAATTGATAAAATTTTCGGTGGAAACAAGAAAAAATCCATGCCTGAAATTCCTGTGAAGCCTAAAACAAGGACGGTGCCGCACAAGTTGAAACCATTGACCAGTCCTGCTTTAAAAACTAAAACCGCAGTAGCAGCAACGGTGGCGCCGGCAGCTATCACCACCAATGAAACTCTGGAAAGAGTTGACCCTGATCTTCAGGAATTTGAACGTGACGATGAGATGCCGCGTAAGATCAGAAAGAATGAGGATGACATGGATGATTTTAAAATGGACGATGATTTTAAAGCAGAGGAAGATATTCCGGTCCATGATGATGCAGCCGATGATGATGAGGATCGTTAAAATTTAATTTTTCAAATCATCATGCGGAAAACCGCAGTCTTCCCTGCCCGGGATATTCAGTTGTTCAAGAAACAATTGAATATCTGGGCAGGGAATTTTTTTTCAGCACTTTGCCTTGACCCGAACGAATACACCGGGTTTGTGAAACCGTATAAATTGCTTGCTGCTGCCGGTGAACAGGATGCGATTGATTGCAATCAGGATGTATTTAATGCTATCAAATTACTATTTGACAAATCCCCTGACTGGTTATTCGGATACTTCTCATATGATCTTAAACAGGAAACAGAAAAGAAGCTTTTTTCTAAGCCTGATTTTCGCTTTGATGGTATCCAGTTTTCCAAAGGATATTTTTTCAGGCCTGATCACATCATTGAAGCATCAGGCAACAGTATAGCTATCCATTCCTTTGAAAACCCCCATGATATTTTTGAATCCATCAGCAGCATAACTGTAATTGAATTCCCTGGTATTAAGAATAAAAAGGTTCAGCAAAGAATATCAATGCCGGAATACCTTAAAACCATTGCCTTACTCAAGAGCCACATCACCCGGGGCGACATTTATGAAATCAATTTTTGCCAGGAGTTTTTTATAGAGAATATTTTAGTTGATCCACCTCTATTATTCAACAGGCTGAATGAAATTTCTC
>JBDSEA010000092.1:0-26623 GCA_039920305.1 Chitinophagales bacterium | reverse complement strand
TACCTCCCCGGGTGGGTGCCAGGGTGTGGCTTTTAACTTGGATGCTTCCATTAGCACAATTACTTTTCCGGTTGACACTCTTCCGTCTCAGGGATTTGCTCCACAGGTGCAACTTAAAAACAGCGGTATTGATGACCTCACTTATGTAGAAATCTATTATCAGGTAGATGGCCAGAACCCTGTAGTTTTAGAATACCAGGGCTTGCTGGCTTCTACGTCGTCAACTCTCGTAACGCTTCCACCATATTTTACCGGGGAGTTTGGACATATATCCACGGCATGGACTTCCAACCCCAATCATGGTATTGATCAGTTTATTTACAATGATACAGCTACAGCCCCCTTTTTTGTCAGAAGCACAGTTTTAAAAAATACCACCACCATTTCAGTGGTTGCTCAGGAGGCAACCGATCAGTGGCACATTACAGTACAAAATCCATCTGATGCAATCATACACCTTCAGGTGGTGAATGTGGTTGGACAAATTATACAGGAAGGTAACTGGTCAGTGATCAACAATCCATCCTTTATGATTGATCTTTCCGGAGTGGCCAGTGGAACCTATTTTCTCTTTGGTAAAATAGGCTATGACTATGTGCGGGAAAAAATAATGGTGGTGAGAAAATAGTACTGAGTTTCTTTTATAGGTTCAGGAACGAATGATTTGTTTATTGAACTATTTTTTACTTTCATTCAGAAAAAAAGCATCACCATTCTTCAAACCTGATTAATCCGGGATCGTTTGCAAATGAGATTTCCCTGACGTAACTGATCACCTCTGGAATAATTGCTTTTACTTCCGGAGTAAATTCCTCTCCAGCCTGTTCGGGACCCGGCTCTACATCTATCACAAAGACTTCATTGGGCCATATCTTAAAATGCTCACCGATGATCAATAGATTTTCAACGGAGATCACCCCCGTAACGGCATCGCCAATACAAGCCTGAATCATTTCCTCATCAGGCAACCCACCCATCCAGCGATATACTGTAAATTCTCCGGTAGTGCGATTGGGCCTTTCAATGGCAGCTAATAAAACAACCCGGTCATAAGGAGCTGACAGCGACTGGAATTTTTGAACAATGGCAATCGGTCCCCAATTCATCTCATCGAGTTCTACCCCCTGAGGCCATTGCAGTTTCTTTAACTCCGGTAATAGTACCGGACCAATGGAATGATTGCGAAGATTGTGATAGCCGACAGTGCCGATCAGGATTTTCTTCACCTGATTATTCAATGCCACAAGCGCACGTTGTGACTTCCCGTGTAACCATGTAGTCACTATCCTGAACCTGGATGTGCGTGGTGCATGGCATGCAGGGATCAAAGCTTCTGATCGCTCTCAGAATGTCAATGCCCTTGAATTTTTTGTCTGGATTGCCAGTATCAACATTCTCGAGAATGGGAGTATTTAACACAGCTTCTTCATAGGGACCCGGAGTACCCCAGGGAGTATTAGGTGAAGCATTTAATGTGGATGGGGTCAATATCTGGTAATTGGAAATGGCACCGTCATCAATGATCAGGTGATGCGTTAAAAAGCCGCGGCCCGCACCCCAAAAACCTACCCCTATCTGAGTTCCTTTTTTGGGAATGGTAAAGGGAGTACTCATGCTGACTTCACCCTTACGTAAAAGATCCTGCGCCATATACCAGTTATCAAGGGCCACCAGTGCTGAATAAGGAATGCAGAAGGCTCTTGCCCTGTTCCGTTCAAAGGCATTCCATACAGAGGGTATCTCCCACTCCATTGTAGTAGCCGACAGGTTGTGACCCGGCATGTGCAGTATCATGCTGTGCCCGGTGGGCTCGACAAACCGGCGGGATACTACTTTGTTGGCTTTGGCTGTAATGTATAATCGTGCATAGGCGCCGGCTTCCACCGAATTACGATCCCAGGTAGGGCAAGTATCCCAGGTGTACCGGTCACGCCAGCTTTGCTTGCCGGGCTTGGCAATAGTTTCTTTATTCCATGGATGATGCGGGCTTAATGGCGTGCCTTCCATGTCGGTTTTAAACCGATAATCATCCCATTTTTCGTAATAAGAATGCTCCACAAACTCTTCGAGTCCAGCATTGATTTGCTTCAAATTAGTGGTAACCAGTTCGCCATCAATCAAAACACCGGGTGTTGACCAACGGGCATTGCCCCAGGTATCACAATTTTTATAGGTTGCATCATAATAATCGGGGTGATCCCATACACCGGTTTCAATCATCGTTGCAGGGCGGGCACCCACCTTTGCATAATCAGGATTGCATTCCAGGAAAAAGTCAAACACATCATCCCAAAGCCCGACCACTTTTTGGCCGTAATCAAAGAACTTGATGAGGCGATGATATATTTCATTTAACACCGTGATATTGATAGTTACCGAAAGTCCGCCCGGTATAACCGATTGGGGATGGGGGTATTTACCACCGATGAGCACATAGGCTTCCCGTGCTACACGTGTCATCTCCAAAGCTTCAATATATAACTTGCCGGTGAGAGGATTGAGGTCATGCATGATATCAATCATCATTTTATAGCCATGAACTGCACTGTTCTTTGCAGGTGTGGTTCTTGCTCTTTCTACAATCTCCGGATTTGTTTCATTGGTAAGCTGTTCAGAATAATCGGGGCCAGAAAGAAGAAACAGATGCAGCGGATGATCATACAAATATTCCAGTGCAAGCAACATGTTCCGCATCACAATTGCCAGGGGTGGCGGCTTAATGTCCAGAGCCATCTCAATGGCAAGGGCGGAAACTGTTGAATGGACACCACCGCAAACGCCGCAGGCACGGCTGCTGATATAGGCAGCATCGAGCGGGCTTCTCCCTTTTAAAATAATTTCATAACCCCTGAATAAGGTTGCCATGGAATTGGAAGAAATGACCTTTTTAGACTGCAGATCAACCACACTGTGAAATGCAAGGGCGCCTGCAATACGAGTGACCGGATCATAATCGACATTTTTTAAAAAACCGTTTTTACCCAGAAGGTCTTTAAGCTTATCCTCATGCTTTCCCAAATCAACTACATCATAGGAATAAGGATTGGCTACTCCTTCTTTAAGCGTGGCATTCCCCTGCTCATCAAATTCAATCGGTAGATTTTTAAAACACATAAACGGTTTGCTTTTATAATTTTAAAACCTTAGCTATGGAAACAAGATGTGAATTTACCGATGATAATCCGCCATGCAACTGATCCAATGCACCATTGATCGTCGTAAGCTTACCGGCTAACGGAGTAGTATCATTTTCTATTTTTTGCAAACCGCCGGCGAGCTCTTCAAGATGGCCTGCCGCACGAAATAAGCAAATGATGACACCCACAAGGTACACCACTAATACCATCACCACAAGTGCAACGATTATGAGTGTAGCGATGAATAGGTAATCTCCCATATCAATTAAATTTTGCTGCCCTGTCTGCCAAAGTCACTTCAATGGTTTCCGCATTGGAATTTATTTTCCCTGCACTTCCCAATATGCCGGTGGCAACCTCAATGGTGCTGTTAAGTGCAGTAATATGGCCTGTATTACCTGCTATGCCCAGTCCTGCTTCCTTCATTTCTTTCAAATACCGCTCAATATTTCGGGCAGCTACAAATGTTTTATGTAATAGTCTTACAATAAAAGGAAATAATACCAGGGCTACCGCCAATACAATGAACCATAAAATATAGACGACCTGTGGCATGCTTATACGTTTTTTTGTTTTAAGGCAGCTTGTATGGTGCCTTCCAGATGTCCATTCACGATCTTCAATCCTGCCCCGGTATTACTTAAAGTTTCATTCAGTTTAGTCACCTCAACGGGCAGATGTCCTGTTTCCGTTTCGATGGCTCTCAATCCTAATCTCAGCTTTGCTAAAAAGCTATTTCCACTGCCGCCAATGTTTACCAGTAACCGATGAATACTGCCTACAAAAAATATTAAGGCTCCAACAAAAATAAGTACCAGTAAAACGGTGAGTATCATTAATAAAGTGTACATGCTACCTTGCTTTTTTATGTTCTAAAACACATGCCGGGCAACCGGGGCAATTACCCGCATGTTGCTCGATAGCTGCTGCTCCTCCAACAATCTTCACAGCAGTATCATAAATTTTTGAAACCACCTGGTTAGTCACAGTTAAATAAATAGGGATTTGAATGGTATTATTCGCTACCAGCTTTCCCTCTGTCCATATCAGGTGTACACCTTCCAGAATCTGACAGGCTGTGTTGCGGATCATGATGAGCAGAATGGCAACCACAATAGTTACCACCAGACCTAAAACCAAACAAATGATCCAGACTGTAGTGATTGCATCCTCGCTTACATTTTCCATTTACACTTGTTTTTCCGTTTCGTGAAATGCCTGTGCCACCGCCCCGGCATTACCTAAAATATTTTCCGCGTCATTTGATATTTCAATAGCTTTATGATTGGTATTTTGAAGTTCCCAGATGCATAAAGTATTTTGCTTGATGTTGACCACAATGGCTAAAGCTGCATTAGCCAATTTCAAAATTCTCCTTGCGGCAATAATAATAAGAATGAGAAGCACCGCGGCAATCACAACGATCGCTGCCGCAAGGGCCAGCCCGATATAAAACTCCTGATAATAGGCAGTATCATTCATATTATTGTTGTTTTACTTCTTCCATCGCCTTTCTGGAGGACTTGGGTGAGCTTTTCCTGGTTCCCGGACGAACGCTGTTATAGAACTGAATTTTACTGTAAAAATAATGTGTAACCTTCTGCAGCGTGCTTGCTTCTTCCACATGACCCCAGCCTGAAGGCACATGATTGTTCTTATTCCAGAGAGGGGTACGATTAGCATACATCATTGAAAACCTGCGGAGATTGCGAATAAAATAACCAGTGGTTTTTGAGGTTGTGGAAGAAACAATGGTTCCTGGCGGCTTGGTATAGAAGGGGGAAAAATTATCGGGGAAGCCAGGCATGGTACATCCTATACAGGGCGCACCCACATTCATGCAGCCTCCTACGTGATTGAGTGCACCCCGCTTATTGATGTTGCATTGCACTACAGGGCCCCAGCATCCAATCTCAACAAGACACTGCTTATCGCCAAAATTTTTCGCAAAAATCCCTTCCTCGTAAAAGCCGCCACGGGTGCACGTCTGGTGTACCGTATCGGTAAATAGCCATGCAGGCCTTCCCAGGCTGTCAAATTCCGGCAAGGGACCAATGCCTTGCAGAAACATTAAAACTGCAGCAACTGTTTCTGTAAAATTATCACCCTGTGGCGCACATCCGGGAATGTTAACTACCGGCAATCCAAAGGTGCTTCGATAATTCTCACCAAGGAAATCCATTAAGCCCATAGAGCCCGTTACATTGCCTGCAGCGGCAGGAACTCCGCCCCAGGTCGCGCAGGTTCCGATGGCAATAATAGCGGCTGCGTATGGTGAGAGCAATTTAAGCATATCCGCTGTGGGAAAGGGCTGCGGTTCGCCATCCACCATTCTTGTGCCCAGGCCTACCCAGTATCCGCCATTCTCATCATTCAATCTTTCGTCTGCAATGGAACCTTCATACACTACAACAAACTGTTTACCCAATTTACCCTCCATCGCCAGGTGAAAAGGGCGCATGAACTCCTCCCCCGCTTCAACCGATAAAACCGGATGATGTAAATTAATTCTCGGCAACCCCGGCATATTGCCCGTCATCAGGGCTTCAGCCGAGGGGGCGGTGGCACCTACAGTGGAAACAGAGCAACCGTCACAACTCATTCCCGCCAGCCAGAAGACATGAACTTCATCAAGGGCATCTGCTGATAAAGTGGGCTGTGAAGTGGAGAATGAAGTCGGCATCAAAAAAATTTTTTTATAATACTACGCCCAAGGTTCACCCGAATCCAAATTTTTATTTAGAAAACTTTTTCTAATAATGATTGAACCAGTAGATCATTCATTGAAGAAAGGGTTGTCCCCTAAGAAATATTATATCACCCATTCAACGACATACAAGTCCCGTAGGGACGAACCTTTGGTAAAAAGTGAGTTCAATTTATTTATAGTTACACAGGGACAAACTTTTGGTAGATCGAGGGATCCATTTCGTCCCGTAGGGACGAACCTTTGGTAGATCGACGGTTCAAATTCCATTTCGTCCCGTAGGGACGAACCTTTGGTAGATCGAGGGTTCAAATTCCATTTCGTCCCGTAGGGACGAACCTATTTCATCACCATTGTCAATCATAAAATTCAAAGAGATATTCATTCTTGAAATCAATATCAAATTTCGTAAGCAGATCAAGATATTCTTCGTGAAAAGTTTTTCGCCTGTGTGTTGCTCCTGCATCATAATATATTTGATCACCGGAGCACGTTGCAAACGTGAATGTGAAAATGCGGCACTATCCTGATTGCCATTGAAACTTTACTTTGATGAATTTATTTTCATTAACCCACAATGAAGCTTGCGACTTGATCCGCTGCAGATGGTCAGGGATCGCCAGGGTAACCGGCAATTCAAAAAATATATGAACAGGATCAAGCCATTCTCCCACAGCAAGCGGATACGATCCATCATTTCTCAATATCACAAAAAGATATTTATGCAATCGATCTCGAAAATCTTCAGTGATGAAATTCTTTCATCCATTTACCGTGAAGACTGTATGAATGTTGATTTGTGAATGCGTGTTTGCCATGAGGTTAAATATGTGGAGTTTGAATTTACAAATGGCTTTTATGAAGAGATGCTAAAAATTTTGCCTGTTCGAAAGTTAAACTTTTGTTCCTGACGGATGGAATTGAATTGTATTTCTCCTATTCAAATGTCCGTCCCTATGGGACAATAAAAGAATTGGAATTCTCATGCTCCTTCCAAATGCTTATCCCTCCAGAACGAAAAGTTGATGTGTTCGCAATCGAATATCATCAAACCGATCAAGCGGAAAGTTCTATTTTTATGAAATGTATTCCCTTTAAACACTAATGATAAATCCTACAAAACAACGGATACTCGGTGAAAGCCTGCGGTTGTTTAATAACTTCGGATTTGTAAATGTGCGGCTCCAGCATATTGCTGACGCTTCAACAATCAGCGTAGGGCATTTAGCATATCATTTCAGAAATAAGGATTGCATTGTAGAAACCCTTTACGATCAATCAAAAAATGAACAGGAAATCCTGCTGTATGAATTCAGAACAGCACACCTGTTTGAAGATGTAAATCTTCATCTCAAAAGGATTTTTCAACTTCAGAAGCAATACCTTTTCCTTTACCTTGATGTGCTGGAACTTTTTCGTACTTATCCGGCGATAAAAGAAAAGCATCCCCTGCAAATTGCATGGCAGCTTCAGCAGATTGAATGGATGTTCGAATTTAATGTTTTCCGTGGCTCTTTTCAGGAACCTTTACGTGACGGACAGTATAAAAAACTGGTGTGGCTTTTTTGGATCACAATGAATAACTGGATGTACTATCGCCAGGTAACAAGCCTTGATCATCTAAGCGAAGAAGATTTTGTACAGGACTTGTGGTCTTTACTGATGCCTTATTTTTCAGCAGAGGGACTAAATGAATTCCAGACATTAGCACAAAATTCATCTGTGAGGTTTGTACCTGTAAATCCGTAAGGAATTAAATCTTGAATATTGCATAACTAATCATAATCGTACTTTTCAGTAAACTCAAAGTGTATGTGTCTTGCCATCCCCGGAAAAATAAAATCGATTGAGGTAAAGCAGGAGGGAGTCATGCGGATGGGCAAAGCAGAAATGGGCGGCATCATAAAGCAAATCAATCTTGAGCTGGTGCCGGAAGCAAGGGTGGATGACTATGTATTGATACATGTTGGTGTTGCCCTTCAGGTGGTTGATGAGGAAGAGGCAAACAAGACCTTGAAGTTTCTTGAAAGCACAGATGATTTCAACGAATTATTTGAAGAAGGAAAAATTTAGAATTAAGATTTTTGGAGCCGACTTCGTTTAATACTTTTTTCAATAAAAAAAATGACTTTGACTACAATTGATAGCAACAAAAATATTTGCACACTGATTAACGTCTTTACTGTTTCGCCGGAAAAACATTTAGAATTATTCGACCTGCTAAAGGAGGCAACTGAAAAAGTAATGTGCAAATTGCCCGGGTATATTACCGCAAATCTTCATATAGGCGATGATAAAAGAACAGTTACCAATTATGCGCAATGGACATCTTTATCCGATTTTCAAAATATGCTGAAGAATGAAGAAGCCCAAAAGCATATGAAACTTGCTGCATCAATCGCCATTGCGTTTAAACCGGTAACCTATAATAGTGTCTGGACACACTCTGTTGCTTGACCTTTCACTTACATATCAGTGGCAGGGTACAGGGAGTGGGATTTCGTCCACATGTTTACAAATGCGCAACCGAGAAAAATATTTCTGGTTGCGTGAGCAATGAAGCAGACGGCGTTCATGTGTTTTTCAATTGCACATTTCAAAAGCAGGCAGATGATTTTGTAAAGCTAATAATGGCGGGTGCACCATCTCGATCCATCATCCAACACTGGCATCTGACAGAAACTACGCCACAGCCTTTCAGTCAGTTTTCAATACAGATGAAAGAAAACAATGCTTCGCCAGATCTGCTAATCTCACCTGACTTTGCAATGTGCCCGCAATGTCGAGATGAATTTCATGATACGAAGAACCGGCGTTATCAATATCCGTTTATCACCTGCACGCTCTGCGGACCACGGTATTCCATCATGCGGCAACTACCTTACGAAAGGCATTTGACCACGATGCAAAAGTTTACGCAATGTCCGGAATGCAGGAGTGAATACGACGATGTAAATGACAGAAGATATTTTTCGCAGACCAATTCTTGTGCGACTTGCGGCATTCAATTATCATGGCATTCAAATAACAATGGTGAAGTTTTGAGTGACCCAAAACAAATTCTTCCCAAACTATTGCAGGCATTTACAGAAGGGAAAATTGTAGCGATAAAAGGAGTCGGCGGATTTCTTTTGATGTGTGATGCGGTTAATGAAAAAGCCATTCAAACTTTACGTGAGCGAAAGCATCGTCCGCAAAAACCTTTCGCAGTTTTATTTTCTGATGTTGAAAAGTTGCGGCAATACGTTCCTGCAAAGGATGTCGCAATTAACGCGCTGCTCAGTGAGGCATCACCGATTGTCTTGATGCAGGCGAATCAAAAATGTTTTGATGAGCTTGACATGAATGGCATCGCACCAGGTTTGTCTTCAATCGGCGTCATGATTCCTTATGCGCCGTTGCTCGAATGGATTTCATCTTCGTGGAAAAATCCTTTGATCGCTACAAGTGGAAATCTCAGTGGCTCATGCATTGTGTTTCAATCAGAAAAGAAAGAACAGTTGTTTCAAGTCGCTGATTTTATTCTTGATCACAACCGCGACATTGTTATTCCGCAGGATGATAGCGTAATTAGATTCGCAGAAGAAAGCAATCAGAAGATTTTCATTCGTCGCTCGAGAGGATTTGCTCCGGCAACTATTATTGAAACAGAATTTAAAAGTTCAGAAACAATTTTCGCTGCGGGTGTGATGCTCAAGAGCGCTTTTGCGATTCTGCACAACAATCAAATTCATCTCAGCCAGTATTTAGGCGATCTTGAAAGTTATGATGCACAGCAAAATTACCTTCATACATTGAATCATTTTGAACAACTCCTGAATGCAAAACCAAAAAACGTTTTAGCTGATCTTCATCCTGATTATCCCTCAACAAAAATTGCAGAAAAATTTTCCGCTCAATTAAAAGTGCCACTGAAAAAAATACAGCACCACGAAGCTCACTTTGCCGCGATTCTCGGCGAGCACAACCTGTTCGACTCAAATGAAAAAATCCTTGGAGTTATCTGGGATGGCACCGGATTGGGCAGCGATGGAAATATTTGGGGTGGTGAATTTTTCATCTATCAAAATGGGAGCATGCAGCGCATTCATTACCTCGAACCCTTCACAAATCTTGCAGGTGATAAGATGGCGAAGGAACCACGAATTGCCGCGTTAGCGATATCCAATGGGATAACCGGGGCGCTTTCCATCCTGAAATCGAAATTTTCAGATTCCGAATGGGCCTATTATCAGAAAGCCATGGCTCAGCCCGGGTTACAAAACAGCAGTGGAGGCAGATACTTTGACGGTGTGGCGGGTTTGCTGAACCTCGTGAACAGCAATTCCTATGAAGGTGAAGGAGGGCTTTTGCTGGAACAGCAAGCGTATAAGTATCTGCTCGAAAATAATTTTAAGACCCCTGCTCATTATTTTGAAGAAGGACTTTCCGGGCCTGTAATACCTATGAAACATTTAATCAGCAGAGTCATCACCGACATAGATTCAGGAAAGAGCACAGCGGAAATCGCTGCAAAGTTTCATTTGAGTCTGGCGGCCATCATTCATAAAGTGGGAAAGAAATCAGGAGTGAGAAATATTGCTTTCAGCGGAGGTGTTTTTCAGAATGCTTTATTGATAGATTCGATAATTTTACGAATGGGCAAAAAATTTCAACTTTATTTTCACAAGCAAATGCCTCCGAACGATGAGTGCATTGCGTTCGGTCAGTTAATGCATAATCAGAGCATCAAAAATTTAGACGATGTTGAAGAAAATTATCTTCGGGCATCAAGTAACTAATGAACAAATCCATTCGACTTACCGCACATGCTGCAGAATATAAACTGAAACGAGGATTCACTGATGCGGAAGTTGTTGACGCAATTAAAACTTCATCCTGGCAGCCGGCTGAATTGAATCGCCTTCAATGCGAAAAGAATTTCGAATTCAAAAGCGAATGGAATGATGTGTATTTTCAAACGAAACAAATCAAGCCAATTTTTGTAGATGAGGCAAACGAAATAGTTGTTATCACCGTATACACTTATTACTTTTGAACCAATGAAAATTACTTACGACAAAGAAGCTGATGCTTTGAGTATTTCTTTCAACGAAACCACGGTCACTACTGAACACGTAGCGGAAGGCATTGCGCTCGACTACGATAAGAATCATGTGCTTGCAGGGATCGAGATATTGGATGCAAGCATCAAACTTGGCGATCTTTCTACTCTCAAAAAGATTCTATTGGAAAATATTGGTTTAGTAGAAGCGTAATCTCACTACTGCATTTTTGCAGTACCAAATCATAGGAAAGGATGAACTTCGTTGAGGAAAACTTTTCAACCTTATGAAATTTTTCCCGCTATGAAATACCTCTCTGAATTCCGTTCCCCTGAATTGGTAGAAACGCTGCTCAAGGAAATAAAGCAGACGGCTACCAAAGATTGGAACATCATGGAAGTGTGCGGCGGGCAAACACATTCGCTCGTGAAGAATGGCATTCTCAATTTGTTGCCGCCAAACATTGAAATGATTCACGGTCCCGGATGTCCCGTGTGTGTAACTCCTGTGAGCTTGATTGACAAAGCCGTTTACCTCGCGATAGAGAAAGGAGTTATACTTTGTTCGTTCGGTGATATGATTCGCGTGCCCGGTTCCGAAATGAGTTTGCTTGAAGCAAAAGCCAAAGGCGCTGATGTTCGCATTTTATATTCTCCGCTCGAAGCAGTGAAGATTGCTCAGCAGAATCCGAATAATGAAGTTGTGTTCTTCGCCGTGGGTTTTGAAACCACAGCGCCTGCCAATGCGCTCTCGGTGATTCATGCTAAAAGAGAAGGAGTGAAAAATTATTCCATTCTCGCGTCGCACGTGCTCGTGCCACCTGCGATTGAAGAAATAATGAATGATGAACTCAGCAGGGTGGATGGATTTCTCGGCGCCGGTCATGTGTGCGCAATCATGGGCATCTATGAATATTATCCGCTTGTTGAAAAATACAAGGTGCCGATTGTGATCACAGGTTTTGAACCGGTGGATTTGTTGCAGGGAATTTTAATGGTGGTGAAACAACTCGAAGCGGGTGAAGCACGAGTGGAAAATCAGTATGCAAGAATTGTGAAAGAAGAAGGAAACGTGAAAGCGCAGGAAACAATTTATGAAGTGTTCGAAGTTACCGATCGCTTGTGGCGCGGCATGGAAGTGATTCCGATGAGCGGCTACAAAGTGAAAGAAGCATATCGCGATTATGATGCTGATAAAAAATTCAACATCAACATTGCAGAAGCACCCGAAAATCCGGAGTGCATTGCAGGTGAGGTAATGAAAGGAATTAAAAAACCTTTTGAGTGTAAAAACTTCGGAACGAAATGCAAGCCGACGAATCCTCTTGGTGCACCAATGGTTTCGAGCGAAGGAGCATGCGCAGCGTACTATCATTACTCAGGCATCGTGGAAACATTGGAAGCATAAAATGATTTGGCATTTGGGATTTAGGATTTACTAATTGCATGATTTGTGAATAAAGAAGAATTAAAAAACAGAACAAAGGCATTCGCAGTAAGAGTTTTTAAGGTGGTAATTGCTCTTGAGAGAAATAAAGCTGTTGATGTGATCTCTTATCAGTTATTGAAATCATCTTCATCCATTGCGGCAAACTACAGAGCTGCCTGCAGAGGAAAATCGAGTGCTGACTTTTTGAATAAATTGAAAGTTGTTGACGAAGAAGCTGACGAAAGTTTATTCTGGCTTGAATTCATGAATGAGTTAGAAATTAATTGTGACAAAACGGAATTGCATTTTCTAATGAACGAGGCAAATGAATTGGTGTCAATTTTTTCCGCTGCAATTCGAACAATTAAATCTCGCCATCAAAAATCCTAATTCCCAAATCCTAATTCCTAAATATTAGATTACGAAACTCCTCTTCATCACATCATCATTCAACGGATTGAGCCAACGAGCGTGGGTTGAATTAGACCGGCTCAACCATCAGGTGAAAGTGCACGTTGCATCTTCTCCTTCCACTATGATTTATGCGGTGAATGACTATCAACCTGATTTGATTATCGCTCCGTATTTGAAGACAGCAATTCCTGAAAGCATTTGGAAAAATTTTATTTGCCTGATTGTCCATCCGGGAATTGTCGGTGATCGCGGTTCGTGTTCATTGGATTGGGCGATTCTCAACAATGAGAAAGAATGGGGTGTCACCATTATTCAAGCTGCAGAAAAAATGGATGCAGGTCCCGTGTGGGCGACAGCAACTTTCCCGATGCGGAATGTTTCCAAATCTTTTTTGTATCGCCATGAAGTAACACAGGCTGCGATGCAAGCATTGATGCAAGCCGTTCAGAAGTTTGAAGAAAAAAACTTCCTTCCTCAATCACAAAAGGAGATTGATGTTGCGAGAAAAGGAAAATGGAACCGCTCGACTAATGAAAATGATTTTAGTTTTTCATGGAGTGATGACACTGATTGTATCATTCGAAAAATAAATGCAGCCGACAGTTCTCCCGGTGCATTGTGTAAAATTTTGGGTGAAGAATATTATTGCTATGGTGTTGTGGAAGAAGAAAAATTGAGCGTCATTGCGATCCCGCCTTCGCTGCCTCCTAACCTCCTAATGGAGGAACCGCTCCCCAAACTTGAAGGCGGGAGGGGTTCTCCCTTCAGGGAGTTAGAGGGTAGCATGAGCAATGACGGAATACATTTAGACCCGCAGGATTTTGTCCGTAAGGACTCCTTCGGAGCGGGAGAGATTTTAGCGCAACGCCATCACGCCATTTGCATCGCAACTAAAGATGGAGCGTTATGGATTCAATGTCTGAAAAAGAAAGAAGAGGATGCAATTAAACTTCCTGCGGCAATTGCTTTGAGTGATGCGTCAAAAAAAATTCCGGAATCATCGCTCAATATTTTCGAAGAAGATTCTTCCGCAAAAACATTTCGTGAGATATGGTATGAAGAAGCGAATGATGTGGGCTACCTGCATTTTGATTTTTACAACGGTGCCATGAGTATTGAACAATGCAACCGTTTACGACAAGCATATATTGAAGCGAAGCAACGCAACACAAGAGTGATCGTGATGAGGGGCGGGGATGATACCTGGAGCAATGGCATTCACCTCAACCTGATTGAAGCTTCAGAAAATCCTGCACAAGCTTCATGGGAGAATATCAATGCGATGAATGATCTGATTCAGGAAATCATTTGTACGGATACGCATTACATCATCAGCGCCATGCATGGAAATGCAGGTGCAGGCGGCGTTGCACTGGCACTTGCGGCAGATAAAGTGATTGCAAGAAAGGGTATCATCTTCAATCCTCATACAAGGAACATGGGCTTGTACGGCTCTGAATACTGGACTTATTTATTACCGAAAAGAATCGGTACACAGCGTGCTCTCCTTTTCACAGAGCAATGTCTTCCGTGGGGAACTGACATTGCCTTGGAAGTAAAGCTGATAGATGATTGCTTTAATGATATCGGTGACGCATTTCATCAAAGGGTAAAAACCGTTGCCGAAGAAATTGCCAGGCTTTCTTATTATCCACAGCTATTATCTGCGAAAAAATTCAAGCGCAACAGGGATGAGAGCTACAAGCCGCTGAGCAAGTATCGTGAAGAAGAATTGGAAAAGATGCACAAAAATTTTTTTGAGGATGACGAGGGTTACGATTACAAGCGATATTGTTTCGTTCATAAAATAAATCCGGATGAGATAGCCGATGCAATTACTGACAAAGACCTTTTCAGTGAGCGAAGGAAAATCTGGCGCAGAAGAAAATCAGAGAAACTTTTTTACGAAGCGTAAATGAGATTGCAATCGAATGAGCACTAAAAGTATTTTGCAATTACAATGTCCTCTCCCGAAGCTCGACTTTGATGTGATCACTTTAGGTCATGGCAGCGGTGGCACGCTCACGAGTCAGTTGTTAGAGTCAGGAGTGTTCAAGCTCCTTGAAAATGATTTGCTGAACAAGAAACACGATGGCGCCATTTTCAATCTTAGCGGCAAAGTGGCAATGAGCACCGATAGCTATGTGGTTTCACCAATATTCTTTTCAGGAGGAAACATCGGCGATCTTGCAGTGAACGGAACAGTGAATGATTTGGCGATGTGCGGTGCTGCAGCAAAATATTTAACACTCGGATTTATTTTGGAAGAAGGGTTGACGATGGAGGAGTTCTGGGATATTTTACTCACTATAAAATTTGCGTGTGAAGTTGCCGGTGTGCAAATCATCACCGGTGATACCAAGGTGGTAGAGAAAGGAAAGGGCGATAAAATTTTCATCAACACTACCGGCATGGGAGAAGTGCATCCGAAAGCAGCGATTGATATGAATCGCGTGAAAACTGGTGACAAAATTATTTTGAGTGGTCCGTTAGCGCGGCATGGAATTGCCATTATGAGTCAACGCAGCGGGTTAGAATTTGAGACAACCATCACGAGTGATACACGACCACTGAACAAAATTGTTTCTGAATTGCTCGATGAATTTGGGGAGGATATTCATTTGATGCGAGATCCTACCCGCGGCGGATTGGCAACGGTGCTGAATGAGATTGCAAGAGAATCAAAACTCGGGATTGAGATTTCACAAAAAAATATTCCGGTGGAAGAAGAAGTGTTTGGCGCTTGTGAAATGCTGGGGTTCGATCCGCTGTATGTAGCGAATGAGGGTTTGTTTATTTCTGTTGTGGATGCCAGTGTAGCAAAAGAATTTGTGGATCGCTTAAAACTTTGGGAACACGGCACCCTGTCATCCGTTATTGGTGGTACAACGGATGAGCATCCAAGGCAAGTGATTCTAAACAGCACCATCGGAGGAAGAAGGGTGGTCAACATGCTATCCGGCGAACAACTACCGAGAATTTGCTGAGCGATTCTTCAGAATACTCTTCCAAACAAATTGCTTTTACTTCTCAATAAAAAAGTTATTTTTCGGAACCTGCTTTCATTCATCATCAGAATCAAAAATGAATAAAATCTTTTTCCCGCTTACATTTTGTATTTGCATTGCATCATGCCTGCAACAAACCCATACTTCTTCCACTGAAACATTCATAGACAGCCTGATGGCTGAAACCTACGCTTCCAGCGAGCCCGGTGCTGTTATTCTGGTAGCGGAAAATGGCAAGCCGGTTTTTCGAAAAGCGTATGGTCTTGCAAATTATGAATTGAAAGTTCCGAATAAACCCGGGTATGCTTTTGCCATTGCCTCTATGACGAAACAGTTTACAGCAGTAGCAATCCTGCAGCTTGCACAAAGCGGCAAGCTTTCGCTGGAGGATGACGTGCGAAAATTCCTTCCCGGTTACAACACACATAGCAGAACCATCACCATACAAAATCTGCTTACTCACACGAGTGGCATCCCGAGCTTTACCGAGAATAAAGATTTCGGTGAACGCTACACGAAAGATTACACACACGAAGAACAAATGGAATATTTTATGAAAGACTCATTGCTTTTTGAGCCTCAAACCGATTGGAGCTATAGTAACTCAGGGTATTTTCTCTGTGGAATGATTATCGAAAAAGTGAGCGGAATAAAATATGAAGAGTACATGCAGAAAAATATTTTCGATCCGCTGCAAATGACTCACACTTACTTCGGGCAGAACATTACTCCCATTCCCAACTTGGTCGGAGGATACTTTACTGGCAACGACAGCGTGATGTACAAAGCAAGTTATTACAGCTGGTCGTGGGCTTATTCATCAGAGGGCATTATTAGCTGCGTCGATGATTTGCTTAAGTGGGATGAAGCACTTTATACTGATAAAATTGTAAGACAGGAATGGCTTCAAAAAGCATGGACACCTGATACACTGAATGATGGAAGAAGCACACATTATGGTTTTGGATGGACAGTAAATGAGGTTCAGAACACAAAACTGATCGAGCACGGCGGAGCGATTGACGGTTTCCTGTGTGAGGCGATTCGTATCCCCGCTAAACATATTTACATCGCGGTATTGTGCAACAACTATTTCAGAGATCCGGGCGGAATAGTTCGGGCCGTTGCAATGAAGATGGCAGGAATTTCGGCTCTGCCCCCTCCTGCCGTTAAAATTTCTTCAGAACAATTAAATGATTTTGCGGGCAGGTATGAAATGCATCGTCATGGATCCAAGCTTATCGCCAATTCCACAAAGGAAAAAGTTTTTCGGGTTATAAATTTCAGGAATGATTCAGTGTACTATCGCATGATGAATGGAAGGGAAATGGCATTGACTTACCTTGGAAAGGATATGTTCCTGCATACTCCTTCCGGTCCGTATTTTCAGTTCCACCGTGATTCGCTAAATAAAGTTAGCGCGTTGGAAATGTATTCAGCCACAATCAAATACGGACCTAATGAGTACGAGCCCAAATCAGATTTGCCAATTGCACAAGAGCCAAAAGAAATTCAGGTGGCGCCTGAAGTTTTGAAGCAATATGCCGGCAAATATGACTTGGGTGAAGGAACATTTCTCACGATAACAACGGAAGGCAATCGCATCTTCGGACAGGAGACCGGCTTTGCCCGCTTTGAAATGTTCGCCGAAAACGAAACCGGATTTTTTCTAAAAGGCAGAGAGCGGAAAATTGTTTTTGAAAAAGACGCATCAGGAATAGTAGTGGGCTTGGTGCTTACACAAGGCGGTGATATGAAGGGGAAGAAAGTGGAGTGATAGATTCAATACTTATCTTATTTGCTTTGCTCATTCTATTATCCACTTGCCCGCCTTTTTTGCCACGTCAATAAGAGCCTGACCAAATTTGGTCATCAATCCATTTTCTGTCATTTTTATTGCTCTTTCTATATTTCTTTTTCCCCATTTACTTTTTGGGTTTCGCGGAGTGAATTTTAGATAACAACTTTCTTCATCTCTCCTGTTTGCTTTACTATCAACCCAACCATAACAGAGTGCATTTTCAATCGCATCGTGCCAATGAACACTTGGCGTTTTACTTTTTTTAAGATAGACAATTAGGTAAACCGATTTTTCTGACTGACAATTTTTTTCTAACCACGTTCGCCATTCTTCGGTTGTCTTGACGTAAAGAGTTTGTATGCCGTCTTTTGTTTTCATACGCCTTTACGTGAAAAATATTTTTCAAATCAATTTGATTAGCGAGAATCATTTCGTGATCAGAATTTTTTGATAGAAAATTTTATCATCTGAATTTATTCGGATCATGTAAATACCAGCTGGACTCTTACTCAGATTAATTTCAATTCTAAATTCATTTCTCCCCCCTTTTTCTGTTGCGGTATAAACCCGCTGACCAATGACATCGGATATTTCAAATGTCACATCAGCAGCACCAATCGTTAATATCTCAATTATGAAATTTCCGGTGGTAGGATTAGGGTAAATGGATACCCAGGGAACATCGTCCACTTCATTCATTCCCGTGATGATCACCTCCCTGGATACTGAATTAATGCATCCATTGGAATCACTGATGACCACTGTATATGTTCCTGATTGTAAAACAGTGTATGACTGATTGGTGGCACCTGGAATATCATATGAATTGAATTGCCACTGATAGGATGTTGCAAAACTCGATGTAAGCGTGTATCCTACCTGAGTGATGGTGGGAAAGGGCGGAGTAGGATTGACAGTTATGTAATTGGATAACGTGAGTGTGTCGTTGCCATTTGCACTTGTGGTAATAAGGGTGACATCAAATATCCCCGGCACCTGGTAGCAGATGTTCGTTGGATTCTGATCAGTTGAAGAAGAGGGAGAGCCTCCGGGGAATTGCCACTGCCATGAAGCAGGGTTGTTAGTGGATGAATCGAAAAAGTCAATACAGAATTTTTCACAGAGGGAAGTATTACTTGCACTCAAGGCAGGTAAACTACATGCACCGCAAGAATCACCGGGAATAAATTTCCAAACATCATTTTTCAGATTAAAACCGTTACTCCATCCCCCGAATAACCACAGGTGACATTGATCATCAATCCAGCTTACAGCACCACCCCTGTCAGAAGGATTGTTGCTGGGATTTGAAGTTCCCTGGATACCATAAAACCCGGTATAATTCAGTATGGTATCTCCACTCACCCAAGTCCATTCATTAGTGGCTGGAGTATAATACCACATGTCATTGATGTTTTTGTTTATCCATCCAGTAATCCTCCCATCATCCAGAACTTTCCATTGCCATCAGTCCATACCGCACGATTTTCAAAACGTGCCTTGGGATTCGATATAGAATCCGGACTGCAGTAGCTGTTGTAAATTCCCGGATCGGCACTTGTATTTGAACCGTTCATCCACGTCCATTCGTTACTCGCCGGGTTATATTTCCACAGATCGTTTCTTGGACTGTAAAATGATAATCCCTGTCCTCCAAACATCCATAGGTTGTCTTGCGCATCTTTCCACTTGGCGTAGTTGTATCGTGATCCGGGAGTGTTGGTAAGAGATGGGATTCCCATAGTACCATAAACAGGTGCAATAGTTCCGGAAGTTGATCCTTTGACCCAAGTCCAGGTATTGCTGATGATGCTATACTTCCACAAATCATCCGGTGCATTGTTTCCACCATAGAGCCAGAGATTATTTTCCATGTCAACCCATGTAACTGTGCATTCTGATCGTCCCCCAGGAGTATTTGCTGTATCGCCAACGCCTTGTACTCCATAGATTCCGGGCTGAGTACTCAGGTTAGATCCTTTCATCCAGGTCCATTCATCAGTTAAAGGCTTGTATCTCCAGAGATCATTCAGAAAAAATCCATTCCCGTAAGCATCGAGACCCACGCCTCCGAAAAGCCAGAAATTTCCGGATGTATCAACCCAAGTGGCACATCCATATCCCCGCGATCCTGGATAATTATTTACAGAGGGAACACCTTTGATGCCATATTCCCCTGCCAAACAGCATAACTGACTTCCTCGCACCCATGTCCACTGGTTCATTTGTGGATCATATTTCCACATCGCACTTTGCGCACCGTTGCTACCGCTTCCACCGAAAATCCAAAAGTTGCCTTGTATATCCTTCCATTCGGCAGGACCGTATATTCCTCCGGGACTGTTCAAACTGTCAGCTACTCCCAAGGTTCCATATACGGGATTCGCATTGTTGGTGCTGTCGCCTTTTATCCAAATCCATTGCCCTGATTGCGCGAAAGAATTGTTCAGGTTCAATATCAACTGGACAAGAAGCAACAACACGGGAAATAATTTTTTTTTCATGAGGTAAATTGTTTGATTATTGTTATCAAAAGTGTATCTAAAAGCTTGGAATGTGTTGCTTTGAAAATTGAAAAGATGATCTTTTATTCTAAAAAACTCGAAGTCTCGGCAATGAGAATTTTTTTCAAAAAGAACTGATCGCGTACTTTACATTGAATCAGGTAAACTCCCGTTAAGAATTTTGCTTGAATCATTTTCTTTTTTGACTTCTCGCTTGACATTTTTTTCCTCCCCGGCATAAATCAGTTGACCAATTGCATTAAAGATTTAAATCGTAACATATTTGGTTATGGATGCTGCTCCTCCGAATCGCCATAGATTTCCTATAGAATCATTCCCGCTTGCCGTATTATACAGGGAGGGAGGTGTATTGTAAGCTGAAGGTACCTGCACCATTCCGAAAATATCTGCCGACCCCGCACTGCTGTTCCCTTTCATCCATGTCCATTCACCAGGCTGAGCTAAGACGAAAGATGATAAAAAGGTTTGGCAAACTAGTAGAAAAAAAATTTCATTTGTGGCAGGTTTTATTTGATCAGTATTAACTTACTTTTCATTAGAGTGCTTCCGGAACTTAAGTTAAGAATGTAAGAGCCTGAAGGTTTACCTGTTAAATCAATTTCTTTGGTGAATTTGTTGTTAGCCATTGTTTTTTCTTGGGCAGAAAATATTTCCTGACCGAGTAAATTGAAAATCCGGATATCTATTTCACTTATATTGGCATACTTAAGTTCTAACGTAAAAATTCCATTGGAAGGATTGGGATAAACAGAAATCCCTGCATCTTTATTTACTTCATCAATTCCGCTAATCAACACCTCTAAGGATGAAGAATTTACACAGCCATTAGAATCACCGATAATCACGGTATATGTACCCGATTGTAAGACGGTGTATGATTGACTCGTGGCTCCAGAAATATCAACGGCATCCAACTGCCATTGATAGGTGGTAGCAGGGCTTGAGGTGAGAATTAAACCCACTTGCGTGAGGGTTGGAAATGGAGGAGTGGAATAAACCGTAATGTAGTCTGAAAGTGTAAGCGTGTCACTTCCGTATGCATTTGTTGTGATAAGTGTTACGTCATACGTTCCAGGAGTGGCATAGCAGATGCTGATGGGGTTTTGGTCAATAGAGAAAGAAGGATCACCACCTGGAAATTCCCATTGCCACGCTGTAGGGTTATTTATAGAGGAGTCAAAGAAATTGATGCAGAATTTCTCGCAGATATTAGTATCAGATGCATTAAAGTAATTCGCGGATGGTGTAATACAAGTTGGTACAACAGGTGATAATTCTGCAACAGCATACAACCTCACATTGTCCAGCATGAGTTCAGTACAGCTTGTACAAATATGCCCCCAATTAGTAAACTTAATGGTCTGTGAAGCTGAAGTAGCCTTAAATTCAATAATGTAGGTGGTTGCAATCCAACCAGGCGAACTGGGCTTACAGCGGAGAAGTGTATCTCCAAACCCAACATCTACTGCAAACAATCCCATATTGGGAAAGGCATAGGAATTTTCTCCACCTGCCCAGAATTCCAATACATAGGTATTGCCAACTATCAACCCGCTAACAGATTGTTCCAAAGAGACTCCATTGACACCGCCGAAAGTCGCAGTGTTCTGAGGATATCCGTCAGGAATTCCCGTAACCGCACAATCAATGTTAATCAGGCAAGAGGTATCATTTAGAACAGCAGAACATGCATTACAAAAATCATTTCCAAAATATAACACAAAACTTCCATCCGGAACTACGGTGGCGACTGAATTATACACACTTGCATATGTTCCGGGACCACCCCCACTGCATATCCAGTCAGGGATGGTGCAATTGTATTTGAGTGAGCTTGGGCAAAAGCCGGAATCAACATTCGGAGTGCAATTATTATTTTCGAAACTGCCGTTTAATAATAGATTATTCACTCCCGAACTAATTGAATCATTTTGGTTATAACAGTAAATGCAGAGTATCTGGCCATTTGAATAATTATAGCACGTAAGAATAAATACCATTAGGATTAAAAAAGCTTTCATAGTATTTTTTTAGCCTTAAATAAATAGTGGAATGCTGGTTACAATTTATTTGGTTAGTGCAGCAATTATTTCCAAGCTGAATATCATAAAATCTTCAATGATTGATCAGCACTTTTTGATTCAAAAAATCTTTTGCGGTTTTAATTTTAATAAAGTACATCCCGCTGGGCTCATTTTTCAGATTGACTGTTTTCTTCCGGGCATCCATTCCGTCAACAATGTACATTGAAGAAATCAAAATTTGACCCATGGTATTGCTCACTTCAATAGAAGCAATTCCTCCTGCATCAGTAAATTCAATAGTAAAAATTCCATTGGAAGGGTTGGGATAAACAGAAATCCCTGCATCCTCATTCACCTTATCAATCCCGCTGATCACCACTTCCTTCGAGGCTGAATTCACACACCCATTGGAATCCCCGATAATAACGGTATAAGTCCCCGATTGTAAAATGGTATATGATTGACTCGTGGCTCCTGGAATATCAACAGCATCCAACTGCCATTGATAGGTGCTTGCGGGACTTGAAATCAGGGTATCCACAATCTGTGTGATCGTAGGAAATGGCGGTGTTGGGTAAACGGTTATGTAGCCGGGTAGTGTAAGCGTGTCACTTCCGGATGCATTGGTGGTGATAAGTGTTACATCATACGTTCCGGGAGTGGCGTAACAGATGCCGCCGGGATTTTGATCAATAGAAGACGAAGGAGAGCCACCCGGGAAAATCCATTCCCATGAAGTAGGATTGTTTGCGGAAGAATCGAAAAAGTCAATGCAGAACTTTTCACATACGGTGGTATCCCCGGCCGTAAACGAAGAAGTAGAATTACCACTAAGCTCTTCTACCGCAACATCATCAATATAGTAATAGCTTCTGTCAAAAAATACAAGGGGATAAATATTGACAATGGTTGTTACTGAATCATTTAAAAAATTTCCGATGATCAGGTATTGCCATTGATCTGTGGCTGTGATGGTGTCAGATAAATAAACCCAGGTACTGGTTGTATCAGTGATCAGATCGGTGAAATTAACCTGAGGAGCATATCCTAATTCACTTTGTATAAGGGCATTCGTAATGGTATTTGAAAAGCCAATGCCAATATTATTTGAAGCAAACTGGGAATTGTCAGCGAGAGAAATGTACATTGAAACTTTGTATTGATGACCGCTATCCATTGGCTGAACTAATTGCGCCTGAATGTATTCCCGGTAAGAAGGGTATGTATTGTCATAAACATATATCCCGGCAAAAATATTTCCGCTGTGAGGGGACTGATATCCGTTGCAAAATGGATAAGTGCTGTGAGGCGAATAGTTCGTACATGATGAAGATATCAGAGTGGAATGAATATCCGGAGTGGCATCCGTAGGTGATGTCCAGCTATCGGTAGCGGCGGCAAAAGCGGCTGCTGAGGCGCTCCAACCACAGGGCACAATTCCATAAATCTCAAAATCAGGGTTTGGGACTAAATTCTGAGAAAATGAATAAGAAATACAGAATAAAAAACTCATGAACATTAAAATTCTTTTCATTAGATAAGGATTTATTAATTATGAAATTAATTGAATAATAGGTCAATTACAGTTGATTGAGGTTTCATTTATTTCACAATCAAGATCTTCTGTTTAATCCGCAGAAGATAAGTATTAGCAGCAGCATCACCTGTTTTTATCTCGATATAATAAATACCAGATTCCAGTTTACTCAAATTTATCTCCTTCTTCCACTCAGCCGTAGAAAGTTTTTCAACAGATGAAAAAACAGTTTGACCAAGCAGATTCATCACATGTAATAAAACTTCATCGCCACTTTTTTCCTGCATTAATTCCACTATGAAAACTCCTGCTGAGGGATTTGGATAAATAGAAACCGGAATATTATCGGCAACGTCATCAATTCCAGTGATGATCACCTCCTTGGATACTGAATTAATGCATCCATTGGAATCACTGATGACCACTGTATATAATCCTGATTGTAAAACAGTGTATGACTGGTTAGTGGCACCGGGAATATCATATGAATTGAATTGCCACTGATAGGATGTTGCAAAACTCGATGTAAGCGTGTATCCTACCTGCGTGATGGATGGAAATGCAGGTGTAGGATTCACAGTTATGTAATTGGAAAGGGTAAGGGTATCGCTTCCATTTGCATTCGCAGTAATAAGTGTTACATCATAGATTCCTGGTGTGGCATAGCAGATGCCAGCTGGATTTTGGTCATTAGAGGATGCTGGAGTGCCGCCGGGAAATATCCACTGCCATGATGTTGGATTATTTGTTGACTGATCATTAAAGTCAATGCAGAATTTTTCACATACGGAAGTATCGCTTGCATTTAATGCTGTTACCAGGCTAATACAAGCACCACATGAGTCACCTGGAATAAATTTCCAAACATCATTCTTCCTGGCAAAACTGGAATTGCTCCACCCACCGAATAACCATAGATGGCATTCATCATCAATCCAGCTTACTGCGCCTCCGCGGGAAGATGGATCGTTAAATGGATTTGAAATTCCCTGGGTACCATAAAATCCTGTATAATTCTGATTTGTATTTCCACTCACCCACGTCCATTCATCGGTGGAAGGAGTATAATACCACATGTCATTAACAGTATTGATCAGGAAATCCAGGAATCCACCCATCATCCAAAATTTTCCATTTTCATCCGTCCATACCGCCCGGTTTTCAAAGCGTGCACGGGGTCGGGATAACGAATCCGGAGAACAGTAATTAGTATAAATTCCACCGTCATTACCAGTATTTGGACCATTCATCCATGTCCACTCGTTGCTCGCGGGGGCATATCTCCACAGGTCATTTCTGGCTCCTGAAGCTGCTAAAGTGTATCCCCCAAATAGCCAGAAATTGTCCTGCGCGTCTTTCCACTTTGCATAGATATAGCGTGATCCCGGTGTGTTGGTAATTGATGGAATGCCCTTGGTACCATAAACCGGTGCGATAGATCCGCTGCTTGATCCTTTAACCCAGGTCCATTCATTATTTAGGATGTCATATTTCCAGAGATCATCGGGTGCAATTATTCCTCCGTACATCCAGAGATTATTTTGATTATCAGCCCAGTTAGCTGTAGTTTCTTCTCTGGCACCTGGAGTATTTGCAGAATCAGCAACACCCTGTGTTCCATATACTCCCGGCTGAAGGCTTATATCCGATCCCTTCATCCAAGTCCATTCATAGGTGGAAGGGTTAAATCTCCAAAGATCATTCATCATGCCATTGGTTCCGAAGCCTCCAAATAACCAAAAGTTTCCAGAAGAGTCAACCCATGTGGCACATCCATATCCACGGGCACCAGGGTAGTTATTTACCGATGGAACACCCTTAGTACCATAAACTCCCGCTGCACAGCATGACTGACTGCCAAGCACCCAAGTCCATTGGTTTACTGAAGGGTCATATTTCCACATGGCACTGAGTGGTGAAGTACTTCCTGTTCCGCCGAAGAACCAAAAGTTACCCTGTTTATCTTTCCAGTCAGCAGGACCATATAAGGCCGGAGGTGTGTTCAGGCTGTCAGGAACACCCATTGTTCCAAATACCCCGGCTTGATTGGTAGAACTATCCCCCTTTATCCATATCCATTGACCGGATTGTGCTTTTACATAATTAATTTGCAATAACCCTGTAAAAAGATAAAACGAGATGGCGAGGAAAAGTATTTTCATGTGTAAAAGTATTTTTAATCAAAGTTAAAAGTATTTTTAAGCGTAGTATTCAGATTCAGAAATATTTTCTGAATTTATTGTAATTCTGATTCAACCTGATTCATGGTGTGTCCATGCGATTAAATCCCTCATTGCGTTATAATAATTTTTTGCTGAACTAACTTATCCGTGGTTTTTAAATGAATCCGGTAAACACCTGGTGATAGAAATCTCAGGTCAATTTCTTTTTTGAATCCTGGCGGGACATTTTTTTCAATTGATGTATAAACAAGCTGACCCATAGCATTTGAGATTTCAATCACTACCTCATCAACAGCGCACATCAGAATTTCAACATTAAAAATTCCTTCTGAGGGATTCGGATAAATCACAACCTGCCAGCTATTGCTTAAATTTTCTATACCTGTAAATATAAAATCAATGCCGGCGGAATTGCTGCATCCATTTTCATCAGTGATTACAACACTGTAAAACCCGCTCTGATTTGCAACAAAGTTCTGTCCGGTAGCACCCGGAATCGGCACACTATTCAATTCCCACTGATAAAGAGCTGCTGAGCTGCTCATCAGGATATTTCCTGAAACTGTAATTATTGGGGGTGCGGGGGGTGCATTTACGCTGATAAAATTATTCAGCAGGAGCGTGTCATTACCGGATGCATTTGTCGTAATGAGTGTAATATTATAGGTTCCTGCCGCTGGATAACAAATGCTTAATGGATTTTGAAGCGTTGAAGTGTCGGGAGTTGCTCCCGGAAAAAACCATTGCCATGACGTTGGATTATTCAATGAGGCGTCAGTAAAATTGATGCAATTCGTTTCACATATTGAGGAAT
>JBDSEA010000091.1:0-4858 GCA_039920305.1 Chitinophagales bacterium | reverse complement strand
TGGAAGGTGCTACTCCTCCGTATAGCCACAGGTTGCCTTGCTTGTCTGTCCACATCTGGCCGAATTGTCCCGGTGGTGGATTGTTAAGGGAATCGGGTACGCCCTGGGTTCCGTAATGGTGAGACATGTTGAAAGGTCCTTTCATCCATGTCCAAATATTGGTGGCAACATCATACTTCCAAAGGTCATCCTGTATATAACCACCAAACAACCAAAAGTTTCCATCATTGTCTGTGCAATAAGCGCTGTTTTCTCTGTGAATGGGAAACGTGATTGAATCGCCTATTCCCTGAATACCCCAATAGTCAAAGGACGAATAAGACTGATCATTAAATTCTTCTCCCTTAAGCCAACACCACTTATTAGAATCAATATTATACTTCCACATAGTATTCTGGCTACTTGAGACATAACTGATAAGGTCAGGAGTAGAACCTCCAAGTAAATAAAGTCGGTGGCCTTTTGACCAGCATGCAGATCCATAGATCTTAGGTACAATGATGCTATCGCTGTATGTACCTTTCAGTCCATAACTGTGCATGTCGGTATAATCATTGGCGTAGGTAGAATCACCTTTCATCCAGGTCCACTCACCCACTCCTTGAGATAGCGCACATTTAAGTCCCATACAAAATGCAACAACAATAAAATATTTCATCTGATATTATTTTGTTACAACAAAACTTTCCTCCGCACTATATTTCGCAGCAATAACTTTTGCGAGATATATACCGGCAGAAAGGGAAGACAAATTAAGGTTAAAGTTTGAAAGCCCCTCAATATCCGGAAAATCGAAAGTACCAACAATTTGCCCTGTATAGCTAATAATGCGCAATGTAAGCGGTCCTGTAACAGTTTCATCACAATTGAATTGAATCTGTGATACATCCGAAGTAGGATTAGGATTTAGCAATAGCTTGCATTCTACAGGATATTGAGTTAATGGTTCACAGCATGTGTTGAGAATCGTTGAAACATAATATTGCTGAACTGCTTTTGTATTCTACTTGAACTGTTTCAAATCATGTATTATTTCCATGTGGTCCCATATTCTCTTCTACCTCAAAAGGAAAATGTTTACCCTATGTTTACCCCGAAATGAAAAATGCCTCATAAGTGATTGACTTATAAGGCATTAATGTGAAACTTTGTGATCCCGCTGGGACTCGAACCCAGGACCCCAACATTAAAAGTGTTATGCTCTACCGACTGAGCTACGGAATCAATTTTTTTTACAGCGCGCAAATATACTCGCCACATTGATTTGAGAGTTACTGATAAGAAAGAAAAAATTGCCGCAGATTCATAAGCCGGATCCTGTTTTATTCCCCGATTTACCGGGGAACTCAGGCATTCATTTATCTGCCCCCTGCGTCACCGCAGGAGTGTAGCGGTCTACCCTCTCCAGCTTCCCGGTTCCCCGGGAAGAAAAGCGAGCAACTTTCTTTTCTTTAAACAAGAAAACTGAAGTTTACATGACCTTACAGCCCGCAAGGTTTACCCATTCATTGCATTGCTGCAACAAATCGTGAAGCTCTTAACTCACGTTTTCACCCTTGGTCCTCATAGCATGTGTGAAGGTATTCCTCCACGGACTGCTATGCTGACCGGTTATTTTCTGTGGCACTTTCTGTTACGGTCCCGTTTTGCCGGAACCGGAACCCACCCGTTAGGTGGTGCGGCGCCCTGTGCTGTCCGGACTTTCCTCTCCCCCGGTTTCCCGGGCGAGCGAATGCCGTATCTGCGGCAATATTTTCAAAGAACATTGACTTTTGCAAAGATACTTACAGTGTGCAATTGAATGACCGGTACCGGGTTTACTCACCGTAAAATAATTTCCGTAGCACCATATCCGTAGCGCGAGTGGTATTCATTGTTGAATGAGCGGACTTCCTTATAGCTCTTTAACAAGCGGTGAATTTCATTTTTTAATTTTCCGGTGCCGATCCCATGTATGGCAAAGAGTCTTTCTGCACGGTGAGCGATGGCACGCTCGAGCTCCCGCTGAAACAAGGTGAGTTGCAACCGTAGCATCTCTGACGCTCCCATCTGCTCGTGATCGCGTGCAAGGCGCTCAATATGCAGATCAATCTCCATCACTGCCGGTCCTACTTCTTGATCCTTCACCACCGGCACCTCCATCATCATCTGCTTCAAAACCTCTGCATCAAATGAAACACTTTTTTGTACTGGTTCCTTTTTCACCTGGAGGGATTCAGTGATCACTTTGTAATTGTAGTTTTCTGTTTGCAGGATGGGAGTTGCGGAAAGCTTATTAAAGAAATTCTGTGCCTTGATCTTTTGCTCCAGTTTGCCTGTAAAATTCTTATTCATCACGTCGCGCACATCAAGCTGAACAGAGGGTATTTCATTCAGCAGATCATATTCAATTACATGCAGCAGCAGGTAATTGTAAGGCACCATCAGCTTCTTCAACCTAAAATTCAATTGTCCGTGCACAGAGAAAATATAGATAAACTCAACCGGAAAGCCGGTGTCATTGATGAAATAAATATTAAATGTAGAAGTATCGCCGGATTTTTCCTTTACCGGCTCGAAGGAAAGGAAGATGCCGGAATTTGTCCCGGTAATCTGTTCTGCCTGAAGATTTTTTTTCTCTGGTGCCGCGATAGTTTCAGGTTCCTGTGACACGGGCTGCTTTACCGGAATCAAACGCGTAACATCCGAAGTGAATACCGGAATTTCCATACCTCCCGCGTCCACATAAATCAGGTCATCATTCACTATTCTGCTTATCAATGCTTCTTCCTTCAGGTGGATCAGAAAGACTTTTTCTCCAATGGAAAATTTTTCTTTTTTCACACAGGCAAATTTACACGGCATTTACCCTGCTTCTTAAAATGAAAATAAGTTACCCGGTAAAGAATAATGGCATAGATTTATTGATGAAAATTTTGGCAGCATGTGTTGTTTGCTTCATCATCACTAACTCTTACGCCCAGGTTAGTGACATATCTGATGTTGGAGATTCGTCCTATTATATTGCCTATATTCCAAAATATGAATGCTCGGCCGGAATTGCTCACAGCTATCTTCCGGGTATATTTACAAATGGAGGATTCTATCCTGATAACCTGGAGTTTTCCGGCTGGATCAATCAGAGACTTTACTGGCAGGCGGGCATATTTTTTCTTCACTCCGTAACTGAAATCATCCCTGCCGATTCACTTCTTAATATACCTGCTGACACATCGCTGAAATCAGCGTATTTCCAGCCGGGGTATGCTTTTTATGCAGGCACAACTTTAAAACTTTTTCTTTTTAAAAATGCCTACTTCACACCCGCCCTTAATCTTTTTTTTGATAAGTACCAGGGTGATACCAGGGAGCGATGGTCGGTTACAATGGGACCAGTGGCAGCATTTGAATATTTTGTTTCAAACCGCTTCTCCCTGCGTGCTGACCTGTTCAGCTTCAACCTTGGCATCGGCAGTTCCGGCACTTTCCTGATCACCACCCATCGTGTGCTTGGGATCGGACTGCGTTATAGCTTTGACGTGCAAAAAAAGGAATGAATATCATTCATACCGCAAAGCATCAATCGGATCAAGATTAGAGGCTTTCACCGCAGGATACAATCCCGAAATCAATCCCACCACGTAGCAGAATATTATTCCAGCAATGATCCATATCCATGGGATGATGAAGCTTCCGCCAACGACCAGGGAAACGAGGTTACCAATGAGTATCCCAAGAATAATACCCAGCAGCCCGCCAAGGATGCAGATCACAATTGCCTCTGCAAGAAACTGGCGGCGGATCATTTTTTTGGTGGCGCCCAGCGCCTTGCTCACTCCTATTTCCATGGTGCGCTCAGTAACAGAAACGAGCATGATGTTCATAAGGCCGATGGCAGCGCCGAGAAGGGTGATGATGCCTATTACAATCGCGCCATAACGGATATATACAAGCTGACTGAAAAGAGTATTTGCAAGCTCATCGCTCTTCTCAACTTCAAAATTCTCTTGTTCAGAAAGGCGCTGCCGGCGGATGTTGCGCATAATGCCGGTTGCTTCATCTGCTGCGGCATCAAGCTGATCAACGGAATATACAGTCACACCGATCTCCCAGCTCCAGTCAGGTCCGATAAAATTCCGCTTTGCATTCATAAGGGGAAGAAGGAACACACGGTCACTGCTTTGAATCATGCTTGACCCTTTCGCTTTTAGAATTCCGATCACCCGGTAGCGATTCCCTTTCACGCTCACGTATTGATTCAGAGGATCTTCCTTGCCTGAAAAAATTTTTCCGGCAACATCGGGTCCTAATACGATCACCGGCAAGCCCTGCCCTATTTCCTGTGGAGTAAAATACCGGCCCTTCTCAATCTCATATCCCTTTGCATTCAGAAAATTATCATCCACAGCAAATGCTGACACATTGGGATTTGTTTTTTTGCTGCCGTGCTCCACCGTTTGTGTCTGATCGAATTGCATACCGATAGAAACCATGGATGGAAATGAATAGCGATCCTTGAAAGCCATTGCCTGCTCATACAATACTGAAGGACTGGGCTTCCAGTTTTCATCACCTCCCTCACCTGAAATCTGCGTCCACTTCTGGCGTATGGTAAATGTGTTGGCACCCATGAAGGAGAAACTTGAATTCAGCTTGCTCTTCAGGCTTTCGATGGAGGTAAGAATCCCCACCAGGGCCATGATCCCAAAGGCAATGATGAGCAGCGTGAGAATGGTTCTCAGCAAGTTGGCGCGGATGGCCCGCAAGGCAATCCTGATGTTTTCAACGATCCCCACAATAGTGCGAAACTAACATTCGCAGAATATCTGTAATTCAAATGTGATCAGGCATACCGGTTATTTAACATCCCTTAACCCCT